>NZ_CAWQOK010000011.1:0-70360 GCF_963896075.1 Proteus sp. G4415 | reverse complement strand
TATCGTCTTCATTATAGATAAACCGTGTTCCACTATAAATTACATTTGCTTGTGTAAAAAAAGTAGAACACAGAATTATGATAAATAAAATATAAACATTATACTTCATAATAAAATAATCCTGTGTTTTTTTTAATTAAGAATATTTAACGGTAAAATTTACTGATGTATTGACAGTTCCTGATGTTGGATTTGGAAGATAACTCGCGTAATTGGCATGGAATTTATAAGTTGCTGTTTTATTTTCAATTCTCTTAGTTATTGCTTGGTTACCATTTAAATGAATAATATTTTTATTACCTTCATCACTACGAATGAAAATTCCTACTCCTTTAGCGCTATTATTTGTGATGCTTTTATTCTTCATAATTTTATTTTCACCGGCTAAATCAGTGCCGTTAAATGTTAATGTTGCATTATTATTGCCACAATCTAATAGTTTAATTTCAAAATTACTACCTGTACTGCTTTTGGCATTGGCCCAATCTTTATCTAAGACTATTTCCGATTTATTAATTGTAGGCAAAGTGATAGGAGAACTAGGGCTATCTATATTGCAGGATGTTGATATTACTGTTCCACTAAAATTAATAATATTGTTATTTTTCTTTTCTGTTGTTTTGCTATTATCTGCTAATACATTCATGCTAGAAGAGATAACTAATAATGCAGATAGTAATCTGATATGATTTTTTATTTTCATCGTTTTTCCTTTAATAAATAATTTGATAACGCAATAGGTTTATCCTATTTGTTGCGACGGAGTGGATAATATAGTTTTCTAACAAAAAGTAAATAAAGTGTATTTATCTGCTTTTTGTTTGAAAATCAGTTTATCTGTCTGTATATTATACTATACATGGAGGTATTAACTAAAAATAATATATTTTATTGTGTTATTCACTGGTTTTTTAAAAAACATCATATAAAAAATGAATTTTATATAAAAATTATATGGGTAAATTGTGGTCAATTAAGGAAATAATTAGTTACAACATACAATTTATTTCTCTAATATAATGCACCTAACCATCATCAATAATATTTACTTGCTAAGTAACCAAAACATGGCGTTATTCAATTTCTAATGACAAAGCTTAAGGAAATAAACAAGAGAAACTTGGATAGAAAAAAGGGGAGTGAAGGGCAAGAAATGCCCCCTTGCTTCTTTCTCAAGGGGGAATATAGATCTTAATTAAATACTAAATAGCCACAAGCAGGAATTGCGCCAATTAATACCATCATCAGTAGTATTTTTTCACTAGTATTTAATGACTGTTTATCTTTATATTGTTTTCGTGAATATAAAAATATTAATACACCGGGTGCATAGAGAACGACGGAAAGTAATAAATTAATTACACCTGATGCATAAAGTAACCATAAACCATAGAGGCTTGCAGGTATTGCTATCAGTAATAATCCTCGGCTACTGCGTTCTATGGCAACTTTAAATAAGAAAGCACCAACCAGGAAATAAGGAACGAGGATCATTTCTGACGCGATGGTCAGTAGGGTATTGTAATTACTACCAGTAAGCCAAATTAATACTAGTGATAATTGAACAGCTAAATTAGTAAACCACAAGGAAGAGGAAGGCGCATCATTGTGATTTTGTTTACTCAGTTGTTTGGGAAAAGAGTGGTGTAATGCGGCAATATAAGGGACTTCAGCAGCCATAATTGTCCAGCTTAAATAAGCGCCACATACCGATAGAATAAGGCCGGCGGCAATAACTATCTCACCTATATTTCCAATTAGTTGAACCAGCAAAGGTGCCATAGATGGGTTTTTCATCATAGCAAGCTCTGATTGGCTAACTAATCCTTGAGATAATAGGGTAACGAGAATATAAATAATCAGCGCGATCACAACCGCAAATATTGTCGCTAAACCAACATCTCTTCTATTTTTTGCTCTTGCAGATACGACAACGGCCCCTTCAATACCAATAAATACCCATAAAGTAATTAACATGGTATTTTTTACTTGTTCCCAAACGGGCACGCCCATTTTTATCCCTTCGAAATCAAAGGTAAAAATATCCATATTAAAGGCAAGTAGGGCAACAATAATAAATAACCCCAATGGTATTAATTTTGCCATCGTGGCCATTAAATTGATACTAGCGGCTGTTTGTACACCTCGTAGAACTAAAAAGTGCACAACCCAAAGTAAGATTGATTCACCCAACAATGCCTGCCATGTATTACCATCACCAAAAATAATATTATTAGGGCTGTCGGTAAAAAAACTCACAGCAGCGAAAACGATGACTAAATAAGAGACATTGGCAACTACCGCACAGACCCAATAGCCCCAAGCAGAACAAAAGCCAATAAATTCACCAAATCCTTCTTTCGCATAGGTAAAAATACCGCCATCAAGATCAGGTCTTAAGCGAGAAAGCAATAACAATGATAGGGCGAGAAAAAGGATGCCAACCCCTGTTATTATCCAACCGATAATCAGTGCCGCAGGGCTTGCAACCTCAGCCATATTCTGAGGTAAACTGAATACACCTGCACCAACCATTGAGCTTAGCACTAACGCTGTTAGTGACATTAAACCAAGTTTTTTATTCAAAGATAAGTTCCTGCATGATTAAAATTGTGAATAAATAGCGTATTTTCTTGTTTTTGGTTTAATAATTAGCATAAATATGAATCTGTTAATTTAAGACAAAGATAAAACCACTAAAAAACAGCGAGATTTTACGGAGAGTTGACTTGGTTGTCTATGCATAAAATCATAAATTATATGCATAAGGATAAGAAATTGAGTGAGGTTATTTGGACAAGTATAAAAAAACCTTGCATAGAGCAAGGTTTTTAAAAGAGAAAGTAACAACAGATTATTTAAATAAATCAGCGGTGATTGTTACCGTACCACCATTACTCTGCCATTCACGAGTAATATGGTAGTATTTTGCACCTTTCTCTGCGGCACGTTTAGCAACTTGATAAGAAACTTCCGGTGAGTTCACAAAATAACCACTGAAAGTAATGGTATCAAAAGGTTCCATTAATGCAGCCGCTGCTTTATTAACCTCTTGAATTTCAGTGCCATCAGGTAAGGTGACAGTGTAACGTCCGCTTTTACCTGATGATTGTGTTTCAGCAAATACACCTACATTTCTATCAAAGTCACTATTTGACGCAAGTCCTGGTTTTTCAACTTTATTGGCTGCACTTCCACCTTCGGCAATAAGCGCTCGACCCGCATCAGAGTCATAAGGAACCACGGCTTCTGAAGACTGTATGGCTCTTTTAGGGGCATCTTTTTTATAGATATAAGCAGTAACTTCTTGGTTACCACCATCATTTACCGAAATATTACGGACAATAAAGAATGATGCTGCACCTTTTTTTGCTGCTTCTTTCCCGATTTCGTTATTAATATCAGGTGTTGTTGGATAGTAACCATGAATAGTAACGGTATCAAAAGGCTGTAGCAAAATAGCTTCAGGTTTTGGTAATTCTTTTACACCATGAAATACGCGGTATTCTTCTTCAGTTGCTTTTGGTGCATCTTTTCGATACAGATCGGCAGTCACACTCATGTTGCCACTATCACTGATATCATCTAGACCTTGAATGTAAAAACTATCAGCACCGATTTTATCAGCACGACGAGATACTGCGTCAGCTGCTTCATAAATCGCATTAAAACGACCGATGACTGTAATTCTTTCAAATGGTTTTAGCTCTGCCGCTTGTTCTGGAGACAGTTCCTGTGCAGCCTGCGCAACAGTAATATTAGTTAAAGATAACACCGCTGCTGCGATGACTGAGGTTTTCAGCTTCATACAAAATCCTTCCGCCTTGCGCAATTAATATTGGTCATGTGCTGAACATAGTGATCTATCACATAGAGTGCAATTATTACATGTAATAATAGCGTTTGTCGCATTATTTTATTTAGTGAATAGCCACTGGGTCAAATGACCAGTATATGTTACCAGATATTTACTTAAATATAGTGAATAATTCATTAATATGCCTTTTCGACTAAAATGATCGCATTAAGTTCAATTTTAGCTTTACACAGATCTAGATTATTGGTTTTATTTTCAGTAGGTTATTAGTACCCCAATAAATGGCATGTGAATGATAATGCTTAACAATTTTTTTGCATATTAATGAAATTAGCCATGAAATATTAACAGTTTTCGGATGGATAAGAAGGGAAAATTATGCGAATTGGTATACCCAAAGAGCGACTTTCTAACGAAACAAGAGTTGCAGCAACACCTGCTACAGTCACACAACTCTTGAAATTAGGATTTACAGTCGCGATAGAAAATGAAGCTGGCATTGCTTCTAGTTTCGATAATGACGCTTATCAACAAGTAGGGGCTGAGATCTTAGATTGTCAAAATATTTGGCAATCCGACATTATCTTAAAAGTTAATGCCCCCCTAGAAGATGAAATTGCTTTACTAAAAAAAGGCTCGACTTTAATTAGTTTTATCTGGCCCGCACAAAATGCACCATTGCTAGAAAAATTAGCTGAAAAAGAGATTAATGTAATGGCTATGGATAGTGTACCACGTATCTCCCGTGCACAATCTTTAGATGCATTAAGTTCAATGGCGAACATTGCCGGCTATCGTGCCGTAGTTGAAGCCGCTCATGAATTTGGCCGTTTCTTTACTGGGCAAATTACCGCTGCAGGTAAAGTACCACCAGCCAAAGTGATGGTGATTGGTGCGGGTGTCGCTGGGCTTGCCGCTATTGGGGCCGCAGGTAGTTTAGGCGCTGTTGTTCGTGCATTTGACACTCGACCTGAAGTCAAAGAGCAAGTGCAAAGTATGGGCGCTGAGTTCCTAGAGCTGGATTTTAAAGAAGAAGCGGGGAGTGGTGATGGCTATGCTAAAGTGATGTCAAAAGCATTTATTGATGCAGAAATGGCATTATTTGCAGAGCAAGCCAAAGATGTTGATATCATTATTACCACAGCATTAATTCCAGGAAAACCTGCACCACGTTTAATCACTAAAGAGATGGTTGATTCAATGAAACCAGGTAGCGTGGTGGTCGATTTGGCAGCCCAAAATGGTGGTAACTGTGAATATACCGTTCCTGGTGAGATTTTTACCACTGAACATGGTGTGAAAATTATTGGTTATACTGATTTAGCCGCCCGGTTACCGGCTCAATCATCTCAACTTTATGGTACTAACTTAGTTAACCTATTGAAATTACTCTGTAAAGAAAAAGATGGTAATATCAATATTGATTTTGACGATGTGGTTATTCGTGGTGTTACCGTTATTAAAGCAGGGGAAGTGACATGGCCGGCGCCTCCTATTCAAGTTTCAGCGCAACCTAAAGCAGCTCCTGCAGCAAAACCCCAAGAAAAACCCGTTGCGAAACCTATTTCCCCGTGGAAAAAATATGGTTTATTGGCTATTGCCTTTTTACTGTTCGCATGGTTGGCTAATGTTGCGCCAAAAGAGTTCTTATCACACTTTACTGTCTTCGCACTTTCTTGTGTTGTTGGTTATTACGTTGTTTGGAATGTCAGCCATTCATTGCACACCCCATTAATGTCGGTGACAAATGCCATTTCAGGTATCATTGTCGTTGGTGCATTACTACAAATCGGTAGTGGTGGTTGGGTAAGCTTTTTCTCATTTATCGCTATTTTAATTGCCAGTATTAATATTTTTGGTGGATTTACCGTCACTCAACGTATGTTGAAAATGTTCCGTAAAGGATAAGGGAGACAATTATGTCCAGCGGTGTTGTTACAGCGGCATATATTGTCGCCGCAATATTATTTATTTTTAGCCTTGCAGGGTTATCCAAACATGAAACCTCAAAACAGGGGAATTACTTTGGTATTGCAGGGATGGCTATCGCGTTATTTGCGACTATCTTTGGGCCTTATGCTGATAATGTAGGTTGGATCATTGTTGCTATGGTTATTGGTGCCGTTATTGGTATCCGTTTAGCCAAAAAAGTTGAAATGACGCAAATGCCAGAGTTAGTGGCTATTTTGCATAGTTTTGTAGGTTTAGCCGCGGTTCTGGTTGGTTTTAATAGTTATCTAGATCACAATCCTGCCATTGATCCTGTAATGGCCAACATTCATCTCACAGAAGTCTTTTTAGGTATCTTTATCGGTGCGGTTACTTTTACCGGCTCTATTGTCGCTTATGGCAAACTAAGTGGCAAAATGTCATCCAAACCTATGATGTTGCCTAATCGCCATAAACTTAATTTAGCAGCTTTAGTTATTTCATTTTTATTAATGATCTGGTTTGTCAAAACTGACAGTGTTGGTTTACAAGTCTTTTTAATGATTGTGATGACAGTCATTGCATTAGCATTTGGTTGGCATTTAGTTGCCTCCATTGGTGGTGCGGATATGCCAGTTGTTGTGTCAATGTTGAACTCTTATTCGGGGTGGGTCGCCGCTGCTGCTGGTTTTATGTTAAGCAACGATTTGTTAATTGTGACCGGGGCATTAGTGGGTTCATCGGGCGCTATTCTTTCTTATATCATGTGTAAAGCAATGAACCGCTCATTTATTAGCGTGATTGCCGGTGGTTTTGGTACAGATGGTAGCAGCTCCAGTGACGAAGGAGAGATGGGGGAATATCGTGAAACAACCGCAGAAGAAGTTGCTGAACTATTGAAAAACTCAACTTCAGTGATTATTACGCCGGGTTATGGCTTAGCAGTGGCACAAGCACAATACCCAGTACATGATATAACAGAAAAGCTTCGTCAGCGTGGTATAAAAGTACGCTTTGGTATTCATCCAGTTGCGGGTCGTCTACCGGGGCATATGAATGTATTGTTAGCAGAAGCGAAAGTACCTTACGATATTGTCTTAGAAATGGATGAAATCAATGATGATTTTGCTGATACAGATACCGTTTTAGTTATTGGTGCAAATGATACTGTTAACCCAGCCGCACAAGACGATCCTAATAGTCCAATAGCAGGTATGCCGGTATTAGAGGTATGGAAAGCTCAAAACGTGATCGTGTTTAAACGCTCTATGAATACTGGCTATGCGGGGGTACAAAATCCATTATTCTTTAAAGAAAATACCCAAATGTTATTTGGTGATGCTAAAGCCAGTGTCGATGCGATTTTAAAAGCCTTGTGATCTGTTTAGCTAATAATCTTTAATAAAAAACGCCCGACTATTTAAGTGATAGCGGGCGTTTTGTTATACAGTATTAAAAGCGTTATTCGTTGTCTGAATCGACAGTGATAGGACAGGTAAAGCCATCAGGTTTGATAGCGAGTAAATCACATTTTATATGGTCGATCAGCTGTTCTGCTGTATTGCCTAAGAAAGCGGCAGAAAGTCCGGTTCTCCCTAAAATACCTAATACGACAATACCCGCGTTTAGCTCTTCGCATACTTGAGGGATAACTTGCTCAGGCAATCCTTCTTTGACATGTGTTTTTTCCTCAGGAATAGAGAATTTCTGGCGAAGCTCTTTCATCGCTATAAGGTGTTGTCCACGCAAAGCATTGTTATAAAGGTTAGGATCAAAGTCAGGTAACTCAATTGCAATATTAATGGGTGCAACAGGGTAGGCACTGAGTAAATGAACGTCTGGATCTTTTTGTATACGGTGAGATAAATCGTTAGTTAATTCAATTAACTTTAAATTTAATGCATCATGATATGACTCTTCATTGGACAGATTAGCGGCGACAACAATAGTGCCGTATTCTGGCCACTCTTTATCTTTTACCATCCATACAGGAGCAGGGCATTTTCTTAACAATTGCCAATCTAGGGGAGTAAAAATTAAGGAGCCTAACTTATCATGTTGATGAGCCATTTTAATCAGTAAGTCATGCTTATCGGTGATCACTTCTTCAATAATGGCTTCATACGGTCGGTTATGCCAAATCACTTTTATGTCGATTTGAATGCCGGCTTCAAGATAATAGCGAGCTTGCTGTTTTATCCAAGCGGTTTTTTGATTAATCACGCCTTTGCGCATCGCATTACGTTCATCGGGAGATAAAAGGGTGGTCATGTCATATGAGAGATCATAAACAGGTAGAAAAGCTTTTATCCGCCCACCATTACGCTGAACGATATAAACAGCACGACGTAGTGCTGGTTGGTCATTTTGGTTAGGATCAATGACAACGAGAAGGTTTTGATATTTTTCCATTGCTATATCCTCTTTAGGGCTGGATTTATCCATCTACATTTTTAAAGATAACCCAAGAAGCTAAAATGCAATAGCACAAAATAGAAAACGGGACAAAAATTTGTGTGCCCCGTTATAAAAATAGGTGATGTAATGTAAAAGATTAAGCTTCTGTTGAGGAAGGCAGTTTGCCTGCGAGTTCACTTAACATTTCACTATCTTCAATAGTGATGTATTTACCTTTTACACTTAACATACCACTTTTCTGGAAACGACCTAATAGTCGGCTAATAGTTTCTACTGTCAGGCCTAAGTAATTACCAATATCACCACGAGTCATGGTTAAACGGAACTCACGAGGTGAAAAACCGCGCTGCGCAAAGCGGCGAGAGAGGTTATAAATAAAGGCGGCTAAACGTTCTTCTGCATTTTTCTTTGATAGCAGTAAGATCATCTCTTGGTCACCTTTGATTTCGCCACTCATTAGACGCATCATTTGTTGACGTAAATTAGGCATTTTGCCTGATAAATCATCTAGTGTTTCAAATGGTATTTCACAAACCATTGATGTTTCAAGAGCTTGTGCAAAGCTTGGGTGTTCGGTGTTGATAATGGCATCAAATCCAACCAAGTCACCTGCAAGATGAAAACCTGTGATCTGTTCGTCGCCTTCTTCAGTGATCGTATAACTTTTAATAGTTCCTGAACGAATGGCATAAAGTGACTTCAGCTCATCACCGGCTTTAAACAAGGTTTGACCTTTCTGGATAGGTTTTTTACGCTCGATAATATTATCCAGTTGATCAAGCTCATGCTCGTTTAAAGTAAACGGGATGCAGAGCTGGCTAATACTGCAATCTTGACAATGGATTGCACAACCGCCAGATTGGATTCGGCGAACGACGCGTTTTTCTGGGATCATAAGCTTGCTCATTACAAATAAAAATATTGATATGTGTCAATTTTAACACACATTGCTGTAATTGGTAAGGGGAATAATGGTACGCATAGAAATAATTCTGAATGTAAAAAACGATATAGATTGATTAAGCCCGTGTTTTGTTTGGTGACTTATTTAGAATAATTTGCGCTAACCCTATACACGATTGGTATATTATTCGATTTTTTAAGGAAGTCATAGGGTATTTGCTAAATTATCTTTGGTAAAACTAAAAATTAGGAGGGAACTCAAGAAATTTTATTCAAGGATTAACATCTTATTCACTTTATTTTCTTAACTTTTCGTTTTGCCAACAGAAATTAATCATCTGTTAACACTTCCTAAGTAAAGTTAGCTAAATGTATTTTTGATACAACTTAATGCTAACTTGAATTAGCTTTTCCTTATAAAATGGCAGATCCCATACAAAGACGAATGGAGTTTTGAAACATTCGCTTACCTATTAAGTGGTATTGATATGTATCAATAAGGGTTATCCACTATCTTTTATCATTTTCATTAATAAAAATAGTTATGTGAGAATGATATGTCTATAAAAAAACAAGAAAAAAGGCTTGCTAATCAAGAGGGGATGCCATTAACGCGTCGTCATTTTGTACAAGCCAGTGCAGCATTAGTGAGTATGCCTTTTTTCGCACAAAATGCACAGGCCAATCTTGATAAAAGCCTACCTATTGCCAACATTGATGAGAAACCTGCTACTGTCGTCGCAACATGCAGCACCTTTGACTGTGGTGGTAAATGTGATATCCGAGCTCATGTTAAAGAGGGAATTGTTACCCGTATTACCACAAGACCAGATGCTGATTTAGATGAACAAATGCCGATAATGAGAGCCTGCGTAAGAGGTAGAGGTTATCGTAAATTCACTTATCATGCGGATAGACTTAAATATCCCATGAAACGTGTGGGTAAGCGCGGTGAAGGCAAATTTGAGCGTATCTCTTGGGATGAAGCAACCTCTTTAATTGCTGAGAATGTAACACGATTAACTCAACAGCATGGTGCAGCAAGTCGTTTTCTTACGGTAAATACCGCCGTCACTGGGGGGATCTTCTCTGGTGATACTATGATGAAAAAACTCTTTAATCTCACAGGAGGATATCTTCCTTATTATCACTCAGTGAGCTTAGGGAATACCGCTAAAGTCACACCTTATACTTATGGCGTATCTAAAACAGGAAGTTCTCTTGATACTTTAGCGGATACGCCTTTAGTTATTTTGTGGGGACATAATCCCAACGAAACCATTTTTGGTCACACCAATCACTATTTTCAAAAAATGAAAAATAATGGGACCAAATTTATTGTTGTCGATCCTCGTTATTCAGATACAGCCCAATCTTTAGCTGATCAATGGATCCCATTACTTCCTACCACAGATAATGCACTGATGGATGCAATGATGTATGTCATTGTGACCGAAAATTTACATGATAAAGCGTTTATCGATAAATATGTGGTAGGTTTTGATGAAGATCATATGCCAGAAGGGGTGCCAGCTAACGAATCATTAATGGCTTATTTATTAGGGAAAAAAGACGGTATAGCGAAAACCCCAGAATGGGCGACAAAAATCACACGAGTCCCAGCCAATACTATCCGTCAATTAGCACGTGAATATGCGATGACAAAACCCGCGGCCTTAATTCAAGGTTGGGGGCCACAACGTCATATTTGTGGTGAACGTACCGCCCGTGGTTCAACGTTATTAGCAGCAATTACTGGGAATGTGGGTAAAAAAGGCGCTTGGGCGGCTGGATATGGCGGAATTGGTAACCGTCAATCTATTCGTGGTCCTAATATTGGCAAAAATCCGGTAACTGCACAAATATCCATTATGAATTGGATGCAAGCTGTTGAGGATGCGAGCAAAGTGACGCCAGAAGATGGCCTTATTGGCGTCGATAAACTTGATAGTAATATCAAAATGATCTTTTCTTTAGCGGGTAACTATCTTGTCAATCAAAACCCTGATGTTAATGCGGCAGCTAAGTTACTTGAAGATGAATCTAAAGTAGAGTTTATCGTTGTTAGTGATCTATATATGTCTCCGTCAGCCAAATACGCAGACTTAGTTTTACCAGAAACGAGCTTTTTAGAGCGTTGGAATATCGGTAATACATGGGGAACGGGCAACTATTTCTTACTGTCAGAAAAAGTCGTTGAACCTGCTTTTGAAAGACGTTCTGATTATGAATGGATCAGCGATGTTGCTGAGAAAATGGGAGTCAAAGAGGCTTTTACCGAAGGACGAACAGAAAAAGAGTGGATAGCTTATCTCGTTAATACTAACAAAGAACGCTTTAAAGATAGACCTGATTTCCCAACTTTTGATGAATTACTCAAGACTCGCCGCTATCTTTTCAAAGATGCACCTTTTGTTGCATTTGAAGAAAATATTCGTGATCCAGAAAATCATCCTTTCCCAACTCCATCAGGAAAAATTGAAATTTTCTCTAAACGTCTCTATGACATGAATAATGTCGATATTCCTGCATTATCTCATTATGTTCCTGCAATTGAAGGTCCAGAAGATAAATTGACCGAGAAATATCCACTACAAATGTTAACTTGGAAAGGAAAAAATAGAGCTAATTCAACGCAATATGCTAACCCTTGGTTACAAGAGGTACAACGCCAAGAAATGTGGATAAACCCTATTGATGCACAAAATAGAGGCATCAAAAATGGCGATATGGTGCGTATCTATAACGACAGAGGGATCACCCAAATACCCGCTTTAGTTACCGAGCGAATTATTCCTGGTGTGGTTGGTTTACAGGCGGGGGCTTGGTGGTCTCCTGATAAAGACGGTGTTGATCATGGTGGGTGCCCTAACGTTTTGACATCAACACGTATGACACCATTAGCCCATGGTAATTCACATTTAACCGTTTTAGTTGAGGTAACCAAAGCATGAGTGAATTCAAACAATATGCGCCTGTTAGCGATGAACAGCTTGGTTTTTTTATTGATTCTTCTCGTTGCTCAGGTTGTAAAGCATGCCAAGTTGCATGTAAAGATAAAAATAATTTAGAGGTTGGGCGCCGTTTTCGCCGTATTTATGAAATACAGGGCGGGGGATTTGCACCTAATGGGCAAGGTGCATTTGAAAATAATGTCTTTGCATACACATTAACGATTTCATGTAATCACTGTGACGATCCTATATGTGTAAAAAACTGCCCAACAACAGCAATGCATAAACGCCCCGGAGATGGCATTGTCCGTGTTGATACCAGCAAATGTGTTGGGTGTGGTTATTGCTCATGGTCATGTCCTTATGGTGCACCACAAATGAATACTGAAACAGGACAAATGTCGAAATGTGATTTCTGCGTAGATTTATTAGCAGAAGGTAAAAATCCTATTTGTGTTGATACATGTCCATTAAATGCGATTAAGTTTGGAAAAATTAAAGATCTACGCGCTAAATATGGTCATTTAAGCCAAGTTCAAGGGTTACCTGATTTTACAATCACTCACCCTAATTTGGTCATCAAACCACATACTGGTGCAATTAAAAAAGGAGGGAACCAAGCATGAGTGAATGGCCATTAGTTACCTTTACTTTGTTAGTACAAAGTTCTGTTGGTGTTACTATTTTTACTGCCCTCTATTTTTGTTGGTTAGAGAAAGAAATAGGTAATCAACGAGCAACACGCACTTTGCGCCCCGTATTACTGACAAGTGCTATATTGGGATGCTTAGGATTATTAGCCTCAACACTGCATATGGGATATCCGTGGAATGCGTTTCATGCCTTACGCCATATATCATCATCATGGCTAAGCCGTGAGATTATCTTTGCTGCTCTTTACCTGGGCGCACTATGTTTATATACCTTGCTAGTACTAATAAAAGGTCATATGAATAAAACCCTCTTAGCCATTATCGGTTTACTGGGGTTAGTGGATATTTTCTGTATGGCTTCGCTTTATTACAGCACATCGATGATAACTTGGATGCATGTTAATACCTATTTTATGTTTATCGGTTCTGTTTTTTCTGCGGGAGCGGTGATCACGTTATTAATCACTTCAATAAGGGTTAAAGCCTTTGCTGATGGCGAACTTGCTAAAAAAATAGTATTAAGTGCTTTGGTTGGTATTTTTCTTGCCGTGACTATCCGTATGGCAGAGCAACCACTTTATTTATCATGGATGTCAGAAATACAATTAACCAATGATGCAATTACTTTTCCTCATACCCCTATAATTGCGTATAATGAGACTTTCGGATTAAGAATATCTGCATGGATATTGTCTATTATCAGTATATTAATGATGGGATATAGCCTGTATAAATATCGTATAGCTGTATTTACTTCTGGGTTATCTCTAATTTGGGGTAGCGGTATTGTCCTGTTAATTGCTGAAATACTTAACCGATTTGCATTTTTTATTGTTAAGTAATAGTAATGGAGTTATGAAGTATGAGGCGTTTTATTAGGGTAGATCTTCCTCCTAAACCTATCATTAATGATAAATGTGTTAGGAAACGCCTCAAACAAAGCCTTTGTGATAGCTGTTCAAAAGTCTGTCCTGTGGACGCTATCACTTTTAGTCTTTTGAACGTTGAAATAGATAATGAGCGTTGTTTCCAATGCGGTAATTGTCTATTTACTTGCCCTGTTGATGCTATAGAAAATATCTCCCCCCATGAACGTAGCTTTCAAGATAATCTATTAGTCATTAATCATGATGAACCACTGGCCAGTATTGAAGAGCTTTTGGTTTGGCATCGACAGTATCAAATACGCGGTATGAAAATAGCGGAACCCTTGGTTGATAAGTGGTTGCCGATACTCGCACAACTTAATTTGCAATTAAAAACCTTACAAGAGCCTATTTGGCAATTAGTTTTAGTGGAGCCTGAACCGGTTGATAGTGGTCGTCGCTTTATGCTATTTCGACAAAAATTAGATGAAAAGCCACTTAATAAAGGTCACGTAAAAACAGGATTAAATGCCAGGAAACAGCTTTATCCGCAAGATAGCTGGTTCCATATTCAATTAGATAAAGAAAGTTGTATTCTTTGTTCTGCATGTGCCAAGGTGTGTGATGAAGGTGCAATCACAATCGAAGATAATCGCTTTATCATTGATGAAAAACGTTGCACCGGTTGTATGAACTGCCAAGTTGTCTGTTTTCCAAAATCAATAAAAGTCGTAGAACAAATTGCTAAAAATAGCACACCGACACATTACCATTATTATGATGCACAATGTGATAAATGCCGCCTTGCTTTTTTTGCTTGGGAGCCTAATGCCACCTTATGTCCGATTTGTACTCAGCATCAAAAACAGGGATGGCTATAACAGTGTTTATAATTTGTTCTATGCAAAAATAAATTTATCTCAATAACATCATTACTTAAATAAAATGACTATTTTTATGCGATAGTGATTGTTGATAAAGATCTCATTCATTTCTAAGTAAGGTGACATCATGATAAAAAATAATGACTTACCTGCTTTTATGACGCAAGTGGTTATTACTGAACCCGGTGGCGTTGATAAACTGCAATTAGAAAATAGCCCATTACCGTCATTGCCCCCTCATTATATGTTGGTAAAAGTTAATGCAGCGGGTGTTAATCGCCCTGATATTTTTCAACGTCAAGGTAGTTATCCACCGCCAGCCGATGCATCTCCTATATTAGGATTAGAGATTGCTGGGGAAGTGGTGAAATTAGGTGAACATTGTACAAAATGGGCAATAGGTGATCGTGTTTGTGCTTTAGTTGCTGGTGGCGGTTATGCTGAATATTGTTTAGTCCATGAAGATATCGCTTTACCGTCGCAAGGATTAAGCGATATTGAAGCGGCAGCATTACCTGAAAATTTATTTACTGTTTGGGCAAATCTATTTCAACTCGGTCAGTTAAAAGCAGGGGAATCGGTTTTGATCCATGGGGGCACTTCTGGGATTGGCTCTATGGCGATTATGTTAGCACACAATCTTGGTTGTGAAATTTACACAACGGTAGGTTCAAAAGAAAAAGCCGAAGTTGCCCAAAAATTAGGGGCTAATCATGTTATTAATTACCGTGAGAAAGATTTTGCTACAGAAATTCCTGTATTAACTCAAGGTAAAGGCGTTGATGTCATACTTGATATTATCGGCGGCGATTATGTGGAAAAAAATTATCAAGTTGCGGCGAAATTTGGCAGAGTGATCCAAGTTGGCATGATGAAAGGGGCCCCTAAAAACTTAAATATGATGCCACTGATGCTTAAGCGATTAATTCATACAGGTTCTACCATGCGTTCTAGAACGCCAGAAGAAAAAACGCATATAGCACAAGAATTAAAACAACAAGTATGGCCGTTGATTATCAAAGGTCAAATTAAGCCTATTATTAATGCGGTCTTTTCTTTACAAGAAGTTGCCAAAGCACATCAATTAATGGAGTCTGGTGACTTAATTGGTAAAGTAGTGCTTGAGATTGATATGAATAAATCACTGGTGTAGAGCTAAAATAAATTTATTTTATTTATTATAAGTTATAAAAGCATTCTCATTCTCAATCACGATTATTCTGAAAAAACACATAATAAAGATATTATGTGTTTTTTTATTCTCTATAAAAAATTTAAGAAGCTTTAATATGATCCTGTGCTTTTTGCGTCATTATAAAAATAAACCTCACTTAATAATCCATCTTATCTAAGATAAAAAATCACTTATTTAAAATAAAACAGATTTAAGTATCGACTATGGTAAAAATATTATAATAAGTTTTGAAAAATAGCATAAATCAAAATTGATAATGAAATTTATAAACTAATTAATAAAACTAAATCATTTATCATGAAAAAGTAAAAACTTTAGAACGAACTTGGAAAATCTTATCTGATATCAATAAAATAAAGAAGATTCTTACTCATCATGTAGTATATCATTTAAAAAGAGACTAATTATTTACGTAAAATAAACTCAATTCTGATTAAAATTGATAACAAAAATTTATATATAGGTGCGATGATGGCAAATCACAAAGAAACCTGTCTGAGTGCTGCAGAGCGTGTGTTTGATACCCGAACCGTGGATACCCTAACATGTTATCATCGAGAGATGGTAAAGATGTTGATGGATAGTGAGTCCTTTTATTCTAGTCCAAATAACTCACAGATAAATACTAATGAGAGATTAGAGAACAAAATAAAAAGCAATACCATTGAAAATAAAGCTGTGAAGGGATCTTATGGTGATATTTTAAATAATTTAAACCAGCAGCTAATGAATAATAAACCTGAGATTGAGCCTTATTTCTCACATTACAACTCTCCCGTCATGCGATTGGCGAAATTAGGCTACCTTTCTGCACTGGCCTATAATGCTGATAATGTTTTTAACAAACATTCACCCATACAAAAACAGCAAGAGCAAAAAATAACTCATGATTTGTGTAAACTAATCGGTTTTGAACCAGATAAAGCATTTGGGCATATTACCACCAGTCATGTTTTTGCTTGTTATGAAATTTTGTGGGCTTTGAGAAATTTAAAAACACTGCCGATGGCGATTGCACGTCATCCAAAATCAAGAGATCTGGTTGCAGATAAAAAAGCATTTGAGTTATTTAATATGTCTATCACTGATATTTTATCCATCAGTGAACAGCTATATGAGCGAGATATTTTTGATGATGTCAGCCATTTAACTTGTCGTGGCACCGGCATGACAAGAACGATGCATTTAGGTAAATTACTAGTACCGATATACCGCTTCGAATTTTGGAAGAAGGCGATGGATATCTTGGGGTTAGGTTATGATAATCTCATTGCCTTACCAATAGATGAAGAGTTTAAAACAGATATAGCTAAAACGCGTCATATTGTGCTTCGCTTAATAGAGCAGGGAGAGCCGATACTCGGTATTATTGGCGTGTTAGGCTCATCGACATACGGTAGCATTGACAAACTTAAGCCTCTTTTCGAATTACGTGAAGAGTGTGAAAAACAACATAACAACTCATTCTATATTCACATTGATGCATCCCAATTAGGCTATATGAAAAGCCTGTTTCTTGACGAAAATAATAGCATCATCCCTTATAACATATTGTGCGATAAACTTAAGCAAGAAGCACCTTTACTTGAGTTAACCTCAGATATTTATGATAGTTTTACTCAGCTATCAAGAGCTGATTCTGTTTCTTTTGAGCCATTTCAAGCGGGATTTTCTCCTTATCCTACGGGGATTGTTTGTATAAAAGATGCTCGATTAAGTCGTTTTCTCGCTAACCCGCCAAAACTGTGCCCAGAAGAGGGGAATATTCCCGATGAAATTGATGGGATCCAATCAGCACCTGCGGTTGCATCAATGTGGGGGATCCATCAGCTATATGCTTTTAATCATTTTGGGTATGGGCAATGCGCTCAAAATCAATGGGAAGCTAGAGTAAAACTGGAACAACAATTAAAACAAGAGAACGAATTTGAAAAATCGGGTATCTCTTATGCTATTCATATTTTGCCAGTTTCAGATTTTAATAAACTCACTTTTGCCATTGCTCTTAAAGGCAACCAATGTTTAAAAATACAAAATCAGCTAAATAATGCTATTTATAAAAATTTAGAAATAAAGAGCCAATATAAGCCAGATCTCAACCTATTAGTGCTGTGTGCTCGTAATAGCGATGATATACCTGCTCAGTTTTGTCAACAATGTCATTTAGGTAAAGATGAATGGAAGCAAGTTAACCACTTAAGTCTTTTACAATTAACGATAAAAAACACTGATAAATGGAGTGAAGAGCATATTAAAGCAGGGTACGACTATATTAAAAAAGTTGTCCTATCTGCATTAAAATAGCTATTTTGTTCTATTTATTATTTAACATAGTAAAAGTTAGCAAGGAAAAGGTTGCTAACTTTTTTAGTTTACCCTTATAAAAGTGACGCTGTCACTAAAGTTACTCCTTCCTTTGCTTGTTTCGTTTGTCTAGCTCCTTATTTTCGTTATAAATAGCACATAAAATCAAGCTCGAGAATGAGAATCATTCATAATTAGGAGTGAATGATAGAATGTAACTATAGATAAATCATATTGTTACTATTCCTTATGATAGATAAAGTAAATAGATATATCTAAAACTTGATCATTTAGATATATCGGATTATATTGGTCATCAATGATTTCGATATATCTAAAAAATGAGGGAATATTATGATGATCCAAGCGTTACATTCGCTTTATCAACAACACACCGATAATGGTGGTCATGGCATCGGACGTTGTGGTGGTAAAGGTAAACACAGAGGACAACACCACAATGGCAATAATGAACATTGTTGTCATGGTGAAAGAGGCCATCACCAAGAAGGTCATGGCAAATGTTGCCAACAGGGTGAGCAAAGTCATGAGCATAATGATCATGCCGAACATGGCTGCTGTCACGGTGAAAAACAGCAAGAGCATGGTAAACGACATGGCCGAGGTTGTGGTGCTGGTAAAGGAAAAGGAAGAGGCCAAGGTCGTCAATTAAAACGTATGTTTGACCATGGTGATTTACGTGTCCTTTTGTTGAGTATGATCGCGGCAAAACCTAGCCATGGGTATGAAATTATTCGAGGAATAGATGAAGCATCTTCAGGACTATATGTACCAAGTCCAGGGGTTATATATCCAACACTGACACTATTAGAAGAGCAAGATTTAGTTGTTGCTAATATCGCTGAAAAAGGCCGTAAAAATTATAGTATTACGCCAGAAGGTTCAGCATTTTTAGCAGAAAACCAAGAAACAGAAAAAAATATTCAAAATAAACTGGCTTATGCACGTGATTTATCACAAAACGCAGGGGGAGTTTCTGAGGAAATCGAATTTGCGGTAGGAAAATTAAAAGCGGTATTACGTCATAAGTTAGTATTGAAACAACTTTCTGTAGAAAAAGCGCAACGCATTGCTTTTATACTTAATGAAGCAGTCGAAAAAATAGAAGCCATTAATGAGGCATTGATCTCTGAGGTAAGGGAAGATGAATAAAACAGAAACACCATTACGGAACAGAAGCAAAAATAATGATATTGAAAAAGAAGAGCTAGAAAATAATCCAGCCGTCAAAGAGCAAATTTGTCCTAAAATGCCAGTATCCTATTTTCGACGAGCGTTACGAAAAACAGGTAGACTATGATAATGCTAGACAGAGGCTATCCATATGCTATAGCTTCTGTCGTTTTGAGCATGCTGCCTCGCATATTTCTTTTATCATGTCATCATTTTTTTCAACGCACTGTTTTTTCAAATAGTTCTCACTACTAATGAGGCACTTTATAACTATTTCAGTGGTTTTTTATTAGTTTTTTATTAGTTTTTTATTATAAGTTGTGAGACTCCTCGCTTTTTTATTCTTAGTTCATTACTTGCTGATTTTATTGATACTGTTATTTTTTAATTTGTCATAATATTCGAGATACCATTGATATATGGTAAAACCAAAATGCTACCCATGCATCTATATGAATAAGATGATAGATAAGATAAATAAGATGACAGATAAGATAAACAGTACCTATATGCCTTACAAACATTATAAAAATAGCATAGCAATATTATTTCTCGCCTCTGCCTTGCTACCTAGATTTTCTGTGGCTGAACCACTCACTCATTTACCTCAAAAAGATCGCATTTCTTATTTTGCTCAAGCGGAGAAAATGGCCATCACTGGTGTGGCTATCAAAACCAAACCCGTTTTAGCCAGACCTGCAAAAGAAGGGGAAGTGATCACCACTTACATAAAAGGTGAAGGGGTTGAAACTATTTCGGAGCCAGCCAAAGCGGGTGATTGGGTTGTACAAAATATTTGTCCAGCAACAGGTAATGAAGAAATTTTGGTCAGAAAAGATAAATTTACTCAGCGCTATAATCTGGCTGATGTAGACAAAGCGAAAAGCATCACACCGATAAGGCAAGGCTATCAAGTTTTTATCCCTAAAGGGATTGAAATGAATTATTTTATTGTTCCAAAACAAACCGCTGAGTTTGCAATGGAAGCGCCTTGGGGAGAGCTACAACGTTTTCAAGCCGGTGATGCAGTTGTACAATCTACCACCGATAAACAAGATATTTATCGGATCCAACAGGCCGCTTTTAAATGCACTTATACTATTTTAAAAACCGCCAAAGAGATTTGATCTGTATATATGTGATAAAAAGCGCTAAATTGAAAAAATAATTGTTACTTTTTATAGAGTTAATTTTATAGTTTTACTGCTAAAAATAGCAATAATTAGCTTTTTTTGTCATTAAATCGTGTTTTTTTGTATTTTTTTTAGTCATTTGCGTTAGTCGCTACATTTCGTTAATCTATCTCTATCAATTTATTAAACTCATTAGGTAAAACCTATTGATATGATAGTAGGAATGTATTAGATATTCTCAATTGGAATAGGTACATTAGATTCATACCAAACAGGAGGAAATACAATGTCTTTAATTAATACCCCAATCAAACCATTCAAAAACATGGCATTTAAAGACGGTCAATTCGTAGAAGTGACTGAAAAGGACGTCGAAGGCAAATGGAGCATTTTCTTCTTCTATCCAGCTGACTTTACCTTTGTTTGTCCAACAGAATTAGGTGACTTAGCTGATCATTATGAAGAATTCCAAAAAATGGGTGTAGAAATTTACTCTGTTTCTACTGACACTCATTTTACTCATAAAGCATGGCATAGCAGCTCAGAAACTATCGGTAAAATCAAATATGGCATGATCGGTGACCCAACTGGCGCATTAACTCGTAACTTTGAAAATATGCGTGAAGCGGAAGGTCTGGCAGATCGTGGTACTTTCGTTGTTGACCCACAAGGTATCATCCAAGCAATCGAAATTACTGCTGAAGGTATTGGCCGTGATGCAGCTGACCTGTTACGTAAAGTAAAAGCGGCTCAATATGTTGCTAGCCACCCAGGTGAAGTTTGCCCAGCAAAATGGAAAGAAGGTGATGCAACTTTAGCTCCATCACTGGATTTAGTTGGCAAAATCTAAAAAATTCTAAATAAGAATCAAGCCACTAAAGAAGCTACTAACGTAGTTATTTATCGGGTGTTTCGGCACCCGATTTTATTGAGGGTGCAAAAATGTTAGATAATAATTTAAAAGCTCAACTGAAAGCTTACCTAGAACGATTAACCCAGCCAGTTGAGTTAGTTGCAACATTAGACGACAGCAAACATTCTGCTGATATCCAAGCCTTATTAAAAGAAATTGAACCGTTATCTGATAAAGTCACATACCGTGAAGATAACAGTGCTAATGTGCGCAAACCATCTTTTCTTATTACCAACCCAGGGAAAACAACTGGCGTTCGTTTTGCAGGCTCGCCATTAGGTCATGAGTTTACTTCTTTAGTATTAGCATTATTACAAACCGGTGGTCATCCATCTAAAGAAGCCCCAGAATTACTTGAACAAATTCGTCAGTTAGACGGTGAGTTTCATTTCGAAACCTATTATTCGCTCTCTTGTCATAACTGCCCTGATGTTGTTCAGGCATTAAACTTAATGGCGATTTTAAATCCGAACATCACCCATACGGCGATCGACGGAGGCATGTTCCAAAATGAAATTCAGGAACGTAATATCATGGGCGTTCCTGCGGTATTCTTAAATGGCAACGAGTTTGGCCAAGGTCGTATGACTTTAGCTGAAATTGTTAGCAAAGTAGATAGCAATGCAGAAAAACGCACTGCAGAGTTATTAAATAAAAAAGATGCCTTTGATGTTTTGATTGTCGGAAGCGGCCCTGCGGGGGCATCAGCGGCAGTATATGCTGCACGTAAAGGCTTAAATACAGGTCTTATCGGTGAACGTTTTGGTGGACAAGTTCTCGATACTGTTGATATTGAAAACTATATCTCTGTACCTAAAACAGAAGGTGCAAAATTAGCTGGGGCTTTAAAAGCTCATGTTGATGATTATCAAGTTGATGTCATTGACAGCCAAACTGTCAGCCGTTTAATTCCGGGAGCAGCGGAAGGTGATCTACACCAAATTGAAACCGCATCTGGTGCGATTTTAAAAACCCGTAGCTTAATTATTGCCACGGGTGCTCGCTGGAGAAATATGAACGTACCGGGTGAAAACGAGTACCGTACTCGCGGTGTAACATACTGCCCACATTGTGATGGTCCTCTATTTAAAGGTAAAAGAGTGGCTGTTATTGGTGGTGGTAACTCGGGTGTTGAAGCTGCCATTGACTTAGCGGGTTTAGTGGAGCACGTGACCGTACTAGAATTTGCCTCAGAAATGAGAGCCGATGCTGTTTTACAAAATAAACTGCGTAGCTTAAGTAATGTCGATGTTATCTTAAATGCCCAAACAACAGAAGTATATGGAGATGGCACTAAGTTAACAGGACTGAAATATAAAGATCGCACTAACGATTCAATGCATGATATTGCCTTAGCGGGTATTTTCGTCCAAATTGGTTTACTGCCAAACACACAATGGTTAGACGGAACTGTTGAGCGTAATAAAATTGGTGAGATCGTGGTTGATTCACGTGGTGAAACCAATATTAAAGGGGTATTTGCTGCGGGTGACTGTACAACTGTTCCTTATAAACAAATTATTATCGCCGCGGGTGAAGGTGCAAAAGCCTCATTAAGCGCTTTTGATTACTTAATTCGCACAACTGCAAAATAAGTAAATCAAAGATAATCAATAAGTTATAGAGAAAGGCATCTTTTTTAAGATGCCTTTTTTTGTACATAAAATCATCAAAAATGGCTGAAAAGTGCCCTTAAGTATTCAAGTATGGACAGAATGTTGTTTAAAAATAATTTCTCAAAACAAAAGTCGTTTTCTGCCTATTTAATTTTTAAGCAATTTAACCATTCCAATTAAGATACTTTTTACATCTATTTTTCTTTGTTCAAGAAAAATGCTATTCAAAATTTTTAAGCAATCTATACTATTATTCCACTACTTAAATAATCTATAAGGAAATTGATTGATATGGTTCTAAAAAAGAGATGTTTTAGACAAATTGCTCCTGCGCTTATTTTTTCTTTACTAACAATTGGTACTTTCTCGGCGAATGCGAATATCGATGTTCGCGATGAAACCTTATTTGAAGCACATCAGCGTTTTAAAACACAAATTATAAATGATAGTTTTGACAATACTGAAGCACCTTGGGAAGCGCCAGCAGAAATATTCAATGTAGTTAAATATCCGGCCAAACTAGGTGATATGTATGCTTATTTAACCCCTCCGCCGGCGAATAAAAAAAATAAACTACCTGCGGTGATTTGGCTGAATGGAGGATATGGTGGGATAGGAGGAGATGATTATTTTTGGACACCACAACCAGTTGAAAATGACCAAACAGGAGCGACGTTTCGTGATCCTAATATGGTACTCATGATACCTTCTTTTCGTGGTGAAAATACCAACCCTGGTCGCTATGAAATGTTTTATGGTGAATTAGAAGATTTAGACTCAGCTAGAGAATATTTAGCGTCATTACCTTATGTTGATCCTAAACGTATTTACGTAGTAGGACATAGCACTGGGGGAACGAGAGCATTATTGGCTAGTGAATACAGTGATAAATTCAGGGCAATATTCTCTTTAGGAGGAATACCTGATCTTAAACTACGCACAGAAGGGCGGATGATGGTTGTATTACCCTTTGATAAAAACAACGAAGAAGAATTTAATGTCCGTTCTGTATACCGCTATATTAAATCAATAAAAACACCAACATTTTATTTTGAAGGTCATGATTATTTTTGGGATGAATTCAATGAATTACGTGTGGTTGCAATGGAACACGATATTCCTCTGAAAATTTATAATATAAAAAATGGAGACCATTTTAATATTATTGTCCCTGTTAGCCAATTAATTAAAGACAAAATCTTGCAAGATACTGATACAAATAAAGAAAGCAATATTCGATTCACTAACGAAGAAATTAAGTGGATCAATAAAATGGTGAAATAAATTTTAAAATGATAAAACCGCTCTATTATCAATTAGATAAAAGAGCGATAGTGTCTATTTTGAGCCGATATAGTGCGTTTAAAATTTCATCATATGTGCTTAAAAGTATTTATAACTTTGTTGATTGTCTCTTTCAATAATCAAAACAGAAGATGTTAGAATTGCTTATACTGTCTTATAAACATATAGGTTTAGGTAAAAATATTAAGTATATTATATATGATATGAAAGAATACAATTTTAAAATAGAAAGGATTGAATATGAAAACTAAAATAGTTTATCAATGGAAGGAAAAAAGACGGGATAGACTCTCTTTTTTAGGAGCAGAAGTGGTTTTTTCTGTGTTATTTGGTATTGTAAACGGTTTAATATATATGTTATTTATGACCTTGTTACCTGATTCCGTTGAGAATGATCCTGATAAATTATTTTTTTACCAATTCTCTTTTAGTTCTTATGGTATAGTCGAATTCATATTATTAATAGCACAAATCTACGTATTTGCACTTATTTTAACTCAACGAGTAAGAGATTTCGGTTTCAAATATCCTATCACTATTGCACTGATCTTTACCATTGGCACCATGGTCCTTACACCATATCCATTACTTATTTCTTCAGATACAATGGTAATAGTGCGTTTTATTTTATTATTAGGATATGTTATTGCATTATTATTACCATCTTCGAATAATGTTGAGTGTAATAACGATGAAAATAATAAGATAACCATACTAAAATAGTTAACTAATAAGTGAATTATCCTAAGTGTATCAGGCGTAATGGATACACTTAGGACATTATAAAAATAATATTATAATAGTGGTATAAGAAGAAAATATAAAAATAGTGAATAATAACTTCTATAATTGCAATATCTACAGTGACTAATGAGGTTATAATGGAAGGTGTTCAACTTAGGCTTGCGGAGCCTCATGAAGCAAAACGATTATGGTATTTAAGAAATAAAGCGTTACGTTTTGGCTGTCAACATGTCTATCCGCCCGATATATTAGCCGCTTGGACTCCTGATGAAATGCCTGACGGCTATAGACAATCTATTATTAATAATCCTTTCTATGTTATTGATGATAAAAAGTTGTCTATTCCCGTGGCTTCTGGTTTTTTAGATCTTAAAACTGGCTTTGCTGAAGCCATTTTTACATTACCGGAATGCATGGGAAAAGGATATGCAGGACTTATTCTTAAACAGCTACAATATGAAGCTAAACAAAGAAATTTTGTTCAGTTATTTTTAGATGCAACGCCTAATGCGATGCTATTTTATTTAAAACAAGGGTTCACTGTTTTAGAAGAGCGAGAGTACTATTCTAGCTTGGCTCAGGCAAATTTACACTGTTATCGAATGTATATTGATTTATAAAATTTATAAATAGTGCCTTATTGACATAAAAATTATACCTAGCATTATAGAACAGAAAAAGTTGGGCTTAAAATGCGAAAATTTTTTATTTTTATCATTTTTTGAATTAGCTTTTATATTAACAATATCAGTTGGTAATTTTGCTAATGTTACGATATTGTAAATTATGACTATTTTTCTGGGGCAAACACTATGCAAAATGTGTTGTTAACGTTATGGCCTTTATTTGCGTTAATTGCGCTAGGCGCTATTTTAAGAAGAAATAAAGCATTTGAACCCGCATTTTGGGTAGGGGCTGAAAAATTAAATTATTTTTTACTCTTTCCTGCATTACTTCTCAATAGCTTGGCTAATGCTCCTTTATCTGATCCTCAATTACCTCACCTTGCTGGGGCTATTTTCTCAGTAGTCATCATTACCACTATTTTTTGTGTTATTTTAAAAAAAATAACCGGTTGGTCTGCTGGCCGTTTTGGTGCGATCGTTCAAGGCAATATTCGGTTTAACACTTATTTAGGTTTAGCTATTGTCGCTGATTTATTTGGCGTTGAGGGTTTAGGAATAGCTGCTTTGATATTAGCAACTTTGGTTCCTCTATCAAATGTGACTTCAGTGCTTTGTTTAACCGCAGGGCAAAATGTAACTTTTCGTCAATTAATCTTCCCAATTATTAAAAATCCATTAATTATCTCTTGCGTAATAGGGATTGCTATCAATTTATCAGGAATAGGGCTTCCTTTTGGTAGCGATCAGTTTCTAAAATTGTTAGCTGCGACTAGTTTACCTTTAGGGCTTATCTGTATTGGTGCGGCATTACATTTATCAACACTAAAAGCAGAAAGTAAAATGATTAGTATTAACACAGTGACTCGGTTGCTTATTGTACCGATAATTGCATATAGTGTTGCTAATTTTTTAGGTTTGTCTTCATTAGTTATGATGCTTTTAGTCATTTTCTTTTCTATCCCTACAGCCCCAACCTCTTATATTTTAACTCGACAGCTAGGAGGGGATTCTGAGCTAATGGCGGGGATCATTACTTCACAAACCATGCTTGCAGCAATTACCTTGCCGATCGTATTAAGTTTTTTAATTCCATAAATTTAAAGGAAATGCGACTAATATTATTTATTGTGGGTGATTTTTTATAGCATAGTTTCACTAAAAGTGTTCTTCTCTTAAATATAATTTTAATTATTATATGGTTAATTTAAGAGGGAAATATGATGAACGTAAAAATTAATCACAATGATATTTCTAGTTTACAGATATTAAGAATATCACAAGGAGAAAAAACAAAAGATGTGATGTCATTATGGGATAAAATAAAAGACTGGTTCCAATCAAGCAAAAGAGAAAAAGCACTAAAAATAGTTGAAAACATTGTAGTTGAAGAGAAATTTGATGACAAAAACAATTTTAAAATGCTATATCATGTTTTAATGCTAAAAACTATGGCTTCAGATGCATATAAAGAAAGAATAAAAATCAATACTAATGATAATGATAAAAATATTACGATTTCAATAGATAATTATAATATTTCTATAACGGATATAGACAATGAACAACTTAATAAAATGTCAACAATAATTAATGCATTTAATCGGCATTCATTAATTTTTTCTAATGAAATTGCATTGAAATGTCTATATGAAAAGTTAGATAAAAATGAGCTTAATGATCAAATTTTTGCTGAGTTGTATATTGAATTAGATAATAAAATACGTTCTGGTGAAATAGACTTAAAGCTTAATAAAAGTAACTTTAATCAAGTTAACTTTAGTGCTATAAGACAGCTCGTAAGCAAAGCGATAGAAAATGATAATACTAACTTAGATACAGAAAATGATAATGCTAACTTAGAAAATGATAATATTAACTTAGAAAATGATAATGCTAACTTAGAAAATGATAATGCTAACTTAGAAAATGATAATGCTAACTTAGAAAATGATAATGCTAACTTAGAAAATGATAATGCTAACTTAGAAAATGATAATGCTAACTTAAATATAAAAAAGGCACTAATAAAAGATATAAATAGAAATACTTATATTTTCAATGGTAAAGAAATAAAAAGTAAAGATCAAGACGAGGCAATGGAAGAATTTGAAACTTTAACTAAAGATATCTCAGAGAAAAATAAAAAGGCAATTTATTATTTACTAAATCAAGAAGGGATTACCTTAATTAAATCATATAATGATTCTTTTGATTACTACACATTAACAACATCTTTTTCTATGAGTAATGTTGTTAAGCAAGAACAAATTTATAGTATAAAGACTCTTTCTGATGATTTAATTGAATTAAAAATAAAATTTTTTAAAAAAAGTAGCGATAAAATAAATCTAGATATTCCCTTAGCTCAACCATTTGAAAGTAAGTTATATAATTTTATCTATGATATGGTTGCTATTAATAATAATATCGAAATAACTTATGATAAAATTTTAAATGAAAAGATGAACGAGATAATAAAACAACTAAATAATAAAAAACCAAGGCTAGGAGAGCTATTCTCCCATCTATTGAGTCGAAATAAAATCATTAAAGAAGACAGCGTTGATATTACGTTAAAACTAAATAAAGGACAACTAGTCTCATTAGGTGGAGAATGCTCATATAAATTTTATTAATTTTATCCTTTGGTCAAAATAGAGCTTCTTGCTATGATGTGAAAAACGTGAGAATAAGTAGAGGCTCCTTTATGTCACAACCTCATAACCCAGAAATTCAAAAAATTATTAATCAGTTAAAACAGCAATATCAAAATGCTGTTGATGCCTTACGTAATGCTATTATTATGTATGCTCAAGATGGAAAATTACCTGATATAAAACAAAGGGCTGAAGGTCTATTTGCTTATCCACAATTAACCGTACATTGGTATGGTGATGTAAAAATAGAAGATAAAACAAGAGCCTATGGACGTTTATCAAAATTAGGTACTTATTCTACTACTATCACCAATCCAACTTTATTTGAAAATTATTTAACTGAGCAACTGCAACTTATTGCGGATGCTTATCATGTCTCTTTTGAAGTGACGGCCTCAAAACAAGAGATACCATATCCTTTTGTCATTGATGGCACTGGCATTGGTTTTGATCGGTCAATGAGCGCCTCTTTAGCAAAATATTTTCCGACTACCGATCTCTCTAAAATTGGTGATGATATTACCGATGGTTTAATTGATGACAGCGAGCTTTTACCTCTTTCACATTTTGATGCACTACGGACGGATTTTTCTTTGGCTCGTTTAAAGCATTATACCGGAACTTTACCTGAAGATGTGCAACCTTATATTTTATTCACCAATTATAACCGCTATGTGGATGAGTTCGTTCGTTGGGCCTGTGCACAAGTTGCTGATAAAAATAGTCCATATTGTGTACTTTCTTGTGCAGGTTTTCAGCAAATAACCGCCGATACGGTTGATCCGGAAAAATTAATTTCTGATCTGACATGGAAAAAATATCAAATGCCCGCCTATCATTTAATCGCAAAAGAAGGGCCGGGAATAACATTAGTGAATATTGGTGTTGGGCCGTCAAACGCCAAAACAATTTGTGATCATCTGGCGGTTCTACGTCCTCATGTTTGGTTAATGATTGGTCATTGTGGAGGCTTAAGAGAAAGCCAATTATTAGGTGATTACGTTTTAGCTCATGCTTATTTACGAGATGATCATATTTTAGATGCTGTATTACCGCCAGATATTCCTATTCCTAATATTGCTGAAGTTCAGCGTGCACTTTATGATGCCACTAAAGCCATTAGCGGTAAGCCTGGACATGAAATCAAACAACGATTAAGAACAGGAACGGTTGTGACAACAGATGATCGCAATTGGGAATTACGTTTTTCAGCAACATCAAGGCGATTTAGTTTAAGTCGAGCCGTTGCCGTGGATATGGAAAGTGCCACTATTGCCGCTCAAGGTTATCGTTTTCGCGTTCCTTATGGCACTTTGTTATGTGTATCTGATAAACCGTTACATGGTGAAATAAAATTACCGGGTCAAGCTAATCACTTTTATGAAGGTGCGGTATCAGAGCATTTGCAAATAGGTATTCATGCAATTGAGTTATTAAAAGACGAAGAGGATAAATTACATTCTCGTAAATTAAGAACCTTTAATGAGCCGCCATTTAGATAAGCCATAGCTAAAATTAATAAGATGAAAATTTATATACCCAATATCATTGATTGAATTGGGTATATTTTTACAATATAAAAGGCTAAAAACGTAAATGTCGAGCCGCTTTTCTAAGACGATCATCACCACGTCTATCATAGCGCTGTGTAGTCATAATACTGGCATGACCCATGGCATCTTTTACGGTTACAATATCTTCGCCATTATCTAACATTGCAGAGGCAAAAGTGCGTCGCAGATCGTGAGGAGCAAATTTATCAATGCCACTTTCTTGTTGGCGTGTCTCTAAAATATAATAAATGGCTTGGTCTGTTATTCGTTCATCTGTTACATCATCAAAGCGGCGAATACGTGTGAAAAGGGCGCCATCTTGTGCTCCCCTTATTTCATCGATCCATAACTGAACACGCTCCCAAGTATCTTCTGGCATATAGGATATTCTTTCTTTATTACCTTTTCCTCTGACAATAAAAGCTTGATCACGAAATTGAATATGCTCGTAATTAAGCGCAACAATTTCTGAACGGCGTAATCCACAGCCAAGTAGTACACTTAATATGGCCGCATCTCTTAAACCTTTTGAGGAGTGGTCTTTTTCACAACAGCGAAAAAGTGCGCGAATTTCATGTCCAGTAAGCGCTCGACCTTTAGGTAATCGACTGCCTCTTACCGATTTAACTTGGCGAATATGTTGATAGCTTTCTGTATCCATCAATTTCATCGCCCATGCTTCTAAAGCGACACCTTTTAGTGCAGCTAAATAAGTGTTAATCGTGGCGGGTGCTTTATCCGCATCAGATAACATGTCGATAATTGCTTGAATATGGTGGCGGCGAAGTGCTCCCCATTGGCAATGCTTTATTGAAGAGAAGCCAATCATTTTTGCCACGATAGTTAAAAATGATCCCATCGTTTGGCGACTACGTTTAGAACCTAAACTGCGTAAATAAGCCAGTGCAGGGTTAGTTTGTGTCGGAGAGGTGAAAGTTGCATTGAGATCTAATAATGGTTGTTTTTCCGCCAATACAAGTGATGTTTCTGGTGTTATTTCTTGATCGTCGTGGTGAAAATCCACAGCAATTTCCTTATTAAATCAATATAACTATGCTGAATATTCTAACAGATCTAAAAAAGAAAAAAGCTACTTTTTCAAAGGATCATTTTAATAAGTAGAGGCGATCATGTTTGTTTTTAGTGCATAATGTTTGTTTTATAAACGGTTTTGGAGTGCAAAGTGAACAGTGGGTTTTACCCATGAAAGGAATAAAGAGATCAAAATAGGGGGATGATCGTGGAAATGGCTTAATATTATGCCCTTGGTTTATCTGTATTTTTAATAACAGTCGCTAAAAACCAAAGGCATAGTTTTAAAATAATGAAGGTTAATCTTTATAAATGGCGACTAGTGGTTTGCCATCATTACCAATGGTGCCTCGATACATTCCCTCAGAGTTAAAGCTCATCGTGTAGTTTCCAGATTTGTCTAATACGATAACACCACCACTTCCATTTATCGCTTTTACTTCATCAAGTGCATTTTGTGCCGCTTGCTCTAGTGGTAGTTTTTGATATTTAACTTGGGCTGCAATATTAAATGCGGTCAGCGTTCTAATAAACATTTCACCTGATCCTGTTGCCGATACCGCAACCGTTTCATTATCCGCATAATTACCTGCACCGATAATAGGGGAATCGCCCACACGACCATAACGTTTATTGGTCATCCCACCTGTTGATGTTCCCGCCGCTAAATTACCATGTTGGTCTAATGCAACAGCGCCAACAGTGCCGTATTTATAATCATACATCATCGGATCAGCAAAAAGAGCCGCAGTTTTACCATCATGATCTAATACAACTTGTTCTTTTTCTAATGCTTTTTGTAGTTGTTGCCAACGATATTCAGTACGGAAATAACTCGGATCAACGATGGTTAACCCTTGCTCTTTGGCAAAAAGATCAGCTCCTTGAGAAACCATCATCACATGTGGACTTTTTTCCATTACCGCAATCGCGGCATTAATCGGATTTTTTACTGTGGTAACACCAGCAACAGCACCCGCTTTGCGCGTTTTACCATCCATAATAGAAGCATCAAGTTCGTTTCTACCATCGTGAGTAAAAACAGCACCTTTACCTGCATTAAAAAGAGGAGAGTCTTCCATAACATTAATCGATTTTTGTACGGCTTCAATACTGGTGCCTCCACTATTTAAAACAGCATATCCAGCATTTAATGCTTCGGTCAGTTTGGCTTTATATTCTTTTTCTTGTTCTGGGGTGATGGTATCTTTCGTTATTGTACCTGCACCACCATGAATAACGAGGCGGATAGGGGCTTGTGTATTATTAGCTAACGCAGAAGAGGCAAAAAGAGTACAAAGGGTAAGTGTAGCGAGCTTATAGTTAATGTTTTTCATATAAACCTTCTCTTAATCGGATTGAGTTGTGTATTTGCAGGGATGTTATTACTTTAATTGTATATTGTTATTTGATATATAATTATTAACTGCAATAATCACTATATAAAAACTTTACCTAATAAGTGGTCTGATGACAGGCAAAAATAACAAATAATTTTAATTTAAATTAATGCTATAATAATCAAACTGTTATATTTAAGGAGTTTTATGCAATTAATTTAAAATTAAATCTTGCAAATAAAATATTAAAATAAAAGTATGTTGGTTATTATTTATTTTTAACGCTGTTAAATTTATAGCAAAATCAAAAAATAGCTAACTCCATCAACATTAAATATGTGACTTCGATCAATTATCGTAACCAAGTGTTATTATTATATTTTGATTTTAATAAAGCTAATGGATGCTAAATTTTATACATTTTGTGTGTTATCTCGAATAATCAAATTTTGATAGTGTATTATGTGATAAAAGTACTACATTAAATTGACACAACACACTATCATATTCTTATTATATTTTATAATTCATATGGTTAACTTTTGTTTTTCTCTTTTTTATTTTATTTTAATTCGCTTTATATATATAAATGGACTATTTTTAAAGAAGATGAAATAAAATTAAAAATTGTTATTTAACTATTTTCTTACACACAGTAAATCACAAAAAATTGGGTTATTTATGGCAAAAGGAAGGTTAAATAATTTATATGAAAAATCAAAAAACGAATCGTTTTTTTGTTTACGGCATTATTATTGTTGCAATTATTGCAGCAGGTATTTTTTGGTGGAAAACACAATCACCAGCACTCCCTGATGGGTTTGCTCAAAGTAATGGGAGAATTGAAGCTACTGAAATTGATATTTCAACCAAAACACCAGGAAGAATTGACACTATTTTGGTTAAAGAGGGGGATTTTGTTAAAGCGGGTGAAGTGTTGGCAACAATGGATACTCGTACCTTAAAAGAGCAACTTCATGAAGTTCAAGCCCAACTAGAGCAAGCCAAAAGTAGCGTTATGACGGCAGAGTCGGCACTTTCTCAACGTCAAAGTGAGCAAGTTGCAGCGCAGGCGGTTGTTCGTCAGCGTATTGCAGAGCTTGACGCATCAGTAAAACGCCTTAACCGATCTCGAGCATTAGTTAAAACAAAAGCAATTTCCATTCAACAACTGGATGATGATATAGCAAGAACCGAAGGGGCTCGTGCTGCTGTTGAAGCTGCAAAAGCACAAGTGACTGCAACCATTGCGGCAATTGATTCGGCAAAGTCTGGAATTATTCAAGCAAAAACTAAAGTTGATGCAGCAACAGCTACCGAACGACGTATTATGGCTGAGTTGGATGATAGTATCTTAAAAGCTCCTCGTAATGGCCGTGTACAATATCGTGTTGCGGAACCCGGAGAAGTGCTAGGCGCTGGCGGTCGAGTGTTAAATATGGTCGACCTTAGTGATGTGTATATGACATTCTTTTTGCCAACTGAAGCCGCTGGCAAAGCAGCCTTAGGCAGTGATGTCCATATTATTTTGGACGCAGCCCCACATATTGTGATCCCTGCGAAAACGACTTATGTTGCCAGTGTTGCACAGTTTACCCCTAAAACAGTTGAAACTGACAATGAACGTTTGAAGCTAATGTTTCGTGTAAGGGCGAGGATCTCCCCTGAATTACTAGAGAAACACCTTGAATATGTCAAAACAGGTTTACCGGGACGTGCCTATATTCGCTTAGATAATAGCCAACCTTGGCCGACTGATTTAGAGGTGAAATTACCACAATGAGTCAACTAATGAGAACGCAAAGTCATTCTCATATCATTGAATTGACTCATGTATCCCAACATTATGGTGATACCAAAGCACTTGATGATGTGACATTGACTATTCCTGCCGGAAAAATGGTCGGCTTAATAGGCCCGGATGGTGTCGGAAAATCGAGTTTAATTTCTCTTATTTCAGGAGCCAGAGAAATTCAGCAAGGGCAAGTGATAGTACTTAATGGTGATATGAATGATGTTAATCACCGGCGAGCTGTTTGCCCCAAAATTGCCTATATGCCACAAGGGTTAGGTAAAAATCTTTATCACACACTTTCTGTTTTTGAAAACGTCGATTTCTTTGGTCGCTTATTTGGTCAATCCAAACAAGAGCGAGAAGAGCGCATCAATGATTTACTTGAAAGTACGGGGTTAGCGCCTTTTAAGGATAGACCTGCGGGTAAACTATCTGGTGGTATGAAGCAAAAACTGGGGCTTTGCTGTGCATTAATTCATGATCCACAATTGCTGATCCTCGATGAACCCACCACAGGGGTTGACCCATTATCACGGGCGCAATTTTGGGAGTTAATTAATCGTATCCGTAAACGTCAAACCAATATGAGCGTATTGGTTGCGACGGCTTATATGGAAGAGGCTGAGCGTTTTGATTGGCTGGTTGCAATGGATGCAGGTAAGGTTTTAGCCACAGGTCATGCGGAAGAATTAAAGGCGCAAACGGCGACAGATGAATTAGAAGCTGCTTTTATTGAGCTTTTACCGGAAGAAAAACGCAAAAACCATCAAAAAGTGATTATTCCTCCACGGGATAAAAGTGATGACGATATTATCGCCATTGAGGCCAAAGAATTAACAATGCGCTTTGGTCAGTTTGTTGCTGTTGATCATGTCAGTTTTCGTATTCCTAAAGGCGAAATTTTTGGTTTTCTAGGCTCGAATGGTTGTGGTAAATCCACCACCATGAAAATGCTTACAGGTTTACTTGAGGCAAGTGAAGGGCGCGCTTGGTTATTTGGGCAAGAGGTTGATCCAAAAGATATCGAAACCCGTAAACGCGTTGGTTATATGTCGCAAGCATTCTCACTGTATAGCGAATTAACGGTTCGACAAAATTTAGAGCTACATGCCAAACTCTTTCATATCCCAGAACAGGATATTCCTCAACGTATCAAAGAAATGAGTGAGCGTTTTAATTTGACCGATGTGGAAGATATGATGCCTGACGGTTTACCTTTAGGTATTCGACAACGCTTATCGTTAGCGGTGGCAGTGATCCACAAACCAGAAATGCTGATCCTTGATGAACCCACCTCTGGGGTTGACCCTATCGCTCGAGATATGTTCTGGAAGCTGATGGTTGATCTCTCAAGACGTGACGGTGTCACTATTTTTATCTCTACCCACTTTATGAATGAAGCGGCGCGCTGTGACAGAATGTCTCTGATGCATGCCGGAAAAGTGCTAGTGACAGATACTCCGGCTAATTTAGTGAAAAATAGTCAATTTGATACACTAGAAGAAGTATTTATTGATTATTTGAAAAAAGCATCCGGTGAAACAGAAACGCCCGATATTGAAGATAAACAGCTACAATTGCCTGCCTCTAGTGAAGAAAGTGCGGAAAAAGCGTTAAAACAACGATTTAGTTTACGCCGTTTATTTAGTTATAGCATTCGTGAAGGGATGGAATTACGCCGTGACCCAGTACGCCTTACCTTAGCATTACTAGGCACGGTAATATTGATGTTTATTATGGGTTACGGCATCAGTATGGATGTTGAAAACCTACGCTTTGCCATTATGGATAGAGATCAAACAGGGCTAAGTCAGGCTTATAGTCAAAACCTATCAGGCTCTCGCTATTTTATTGAAAAAGCGCCGATTACCGATTATAACCAACTTGAGCGTCGTCTCCGCAGTGGTGATATTACTGTTGCGATTGAAATTCCGCCTAATTTTGCTCGAGATGTTGCTAAAGGACATAAAGTAAAAATAGGGGTTTGGATTGATGGCGCGATGCCAAATCGTGCAGAAACTGTCCGTGGGTATATTCAGGCAATGCATCTAACTTGGATGTTAGATATGGCCATGCGTCAACCTACCAATATGGTTGATCAATTTTCCCCCATTGATATCGAAACCCGTTATCGTTATAACCCTGATGTAAAAAGTTTACCCGCTATAGTACCTGCGGTTATTCCGTTGTTGTTGATGATGATCCCCGCGATGTTAAGCGCCTTGAGTGTGGTACGTGAAAAAGAGCTAGGCTCTATTATTAATTTATACGTTACTCCGGTCACTAAAGCCGAGTTTTTATTAGGCAAACAGATCCCCTATATTTTATTGGGAATGTTTAACTTTTTTATGCTCTGTGCGCTTTCGGTATTTGTTTTTGGTGTCAGTTTTAAAGGAAGCATGTTAACACTCTCATTAGGGGCGTTGCTTTATATCACTATTGCTACGGGAATGGGATTACTGATTTCTTGTTTTATGAAAAGTCAGATTGCGGCTATTTTTGGTACTTCAATTATTACCTTAATTCCTGCTACGCAATTCTCCGGCATGATTGACCCAGTATCATCATTAGAAGGTATTGGTAAATGGATAGGGCATATTTATCCGACTTCTCACTTTCTTACTATCACTCGAGGAACGTTTTCAAAAGGACTTAACTTATTTGATTTGCCTTGGTCTTTTATTCCGTTACTTATCACGATCCCCATTGTGATTGGGCTGAGTGTCTTTTTCTTGAAAAAGCAGGAGGCTTAAATGTGGCATACCGTACAAAATATTTTTAATTTAGGAATAAAAGAGTTACGAAGTTTATCCCGTGATAAGGCGATGCTGGCATTAATTGTGTTTGCCTTTACCGTATCAATATACTCATCGGCTACTGTAACACCGGGCTCATTACACCATGCGCCGATAGCGGTGGCTGATCAGGATAAATCTCAACTTTCGGCCCGTATTGTCAATAGCTTTTATATGCCTTACTTTTTACCCCCTGCAGATATTACACCCGAGCAGATTGATGGTTTATTAGATAGAGGAACTTATACTTTTGCGTTAGATATTCCGCCTAATTTTCAACGCGATCTACTCGCAGGACGTAAGCCAGAAATTCAAGTCAATATTGATGCAACACGGATGAGTCAAGCTTTCTTAGGAAATAGCTATATTCAAAATATCGTTATGGGAGAAGCGAAAACTTTTCTTGCTAAAGAGCGCACTAACGATCCACTGCCTGTGGATTTAGAAGTTAGAATGAGCTTTAACCCAAACTTAACACAATCTTGGTTTGGCTCTGTTATGGCGATAATCAATAACATTACCATGCTATCTATTGTATTAACCGGGGCGGCACTAATTGGCTTTTTGCCTTCAGCAACACGCTCATAACAACCATCACATTTGGTCATGTGGCCTTTGACTTCATCAAACTGCGGTGCACCATAAGGACATGCCATATGGCAATAACGACAGCCTATACACACTTCTTCATTCACCACCACAAAACCATCTTCGCGTTTGTGCATGGCGCCACTTGGACAGACTTTTACGCAAGCCGGATCGTCACAGTGGTTACATGAAATAGATAAGTAGTAAGCAAAAACGTTTTGCGTATACACACCATCTTGCTCGGTCCAATCACCACCGGCATATTCATAAATACGGCGGAAATTGACCTCAGGGGATAAATTTTTAAAATCCTTGCACGCGAGTTCGCAGGTTTTGCAGCCGGTGCAACGACTTGAATCGATATAAAAACCATATTGCGTTGACATAACCAGACTCCTTACGCCTTGACGACTTCAACAAGATTACTGTGAGAAGGATTACCCTTAGCAAGTGGTGAAGGGCGTTGGGTCGTTAACACGTTAATGCAACCTGCATGATCAATACGGTTACTGTCTGGGTTATACCAAGCCCCTTCACTTAATCCCACAACGCCCGGCAAAATACGTGGTGTCACTTTAGCGTTGATACGTACTTCACCGCGATCGTTATAAATACGAACTAAATCGCCGTGTTTGATACCACGTTTTGTAGCATCAACAGGGTTTATCCAAATTTCTTGTGGACAAGCCGCTTTTAATACATCTACGTTGCCATAAGTTGAGTGGGTACGAGCTTTATAGTGAAAACCCGTCATTTGTAATGGGTATTTATCCATAGCAGGGTCGCCATAGCTTTCAAAACCTGCGGAGTAGATTGGCAGTGGATCAATCACATCGTCTGCCGCTAATTCCCATGTCGCTTTAATTTCAGCTAATTGCGAAGAATAAATTTCAATTTTTCCTGATGGCGTTGTCAGCGGATTGTTGAGTGGATCAGCGCGGAATTCACGGTAAGCCACATGATGGCCTTGTGGATCACGTTTTTTAAAGATACCTTGTGCCCGAAATTCTTCAAAGGTAGGCAGTTCTGGTAAATTTTGACGAGATTGCTCATAAAGATGGCGTAACCACTCTTCTTGGGTACGATTTTCGGTAAATTTCTCACCCACCCCCATACGTTTAGCAATTTCGCTGGTCATCTCATAGATATTGCGACTTTCAAAACGTGGCTTAATCGCTTGGTCAGCGAAAATCACGTAAGCCATATTCCCCGCAGAAGCATCCATACAGAAATCCATTTGCTCTGATGCCGTGCAATCTGGCAGTAAGATATCTGCATATTTTGCCGATGCGGTCATATGATTATCGATAACCACAATCATTTCGCATTTTTTATCGTCTTGTAGGATTTCATGAGTACGGTTTATTTCTGAATGTTGGTTAACTAAGCAGTTCCCCGCATAGTTCCAGACCATTTTAATAGGTACATCCAGTTTATCTTTACCTCGCACGCCATCACGTGTTGCGGTCATTTCAGGGCCACGTAAAATAGCATCTGTCCACATAAACATAGAAATACTGGTCGTGACAGGGTTAGTTAAGGTTGGCATACGGACAAAAGGAATGCTGTAAGAGCCTTCACGGGCACCGGTATTGCCCCCATTTATTCCCACATTACCTGTTAAGATAGCGAGCATTGCAATAGCGCGAGAGGCTAATTCGCCATTTGAACGGCGTTGTGGGCCCCAACCTTGAGTAATATAAGCCGGCTTAGCACCGGCGATTTCACGGGCTAATTTAACAATACGTGCCGCGGGAATGCCGGTAATTTGTGCTGCCCATTCTGGGGTTTTGGGTTGACCATCTGCGCCATCACCTAAAATATAGGCTTTATAGTGGGCGTTTTTAGGTGCCCCTTCTGGCATCGTGGTTTCGTCGTAACCTACGCAGTATTTATCTAAGAAGGGTTTATCGACTAAATCTTCTTTGATCATGACATAAGCTAACGCATTAACTAAGGCTGCATCAGTACCTGGACGAATGGGGATCCACTCATCCTCACGACCTGCACCAGTATCAGTATAGCGAGGATCAATAATTATCATGCGAGCATCTGATTTTTCACGAGCTTGCTCAACATAATAAGTTACACCACCGCCACTCATACGTGTTTCGCCGGGATTATTACCAAACATAACAACCAATTTAGTATTTTCGATGTCTGAAGGACTATTGCCGTCAGCCCATCCCCCGTAGGTGTAATTTAAGCCTGCCGCGATCTGCGCAGTACTATAATCGCCATAATGGTTGAGATAACCACCACAGCAATTCATTAAACGGGCAATAAGGGTTGCTCCTGGTGGCCAAGATTTTGTCATGGTGCCACCGAGGGTGCCTGTACCGTAATTTAGATAAATAGATTCATTGCCATAATCTTTTATCAGGCGTTTCATGGTGTCGGAAATAGTATCAAAGGCTTCATCCCAAGAGATACGTTCAAATTTACCTTCACCACGTTTACCTACGCGTTTCATGGGATAACGTAAGCGATCTGGATTATAAACACGTCGACGCATAGAGCGACCACGTAAGCAAGCTCGTACTTGATGGAACTCGTCGTAAACGTCATTGCCGGTATTGTCTGTTTCAACGTACTTAATTTCGCCATCAACGACATGCATACGCAATGGACAACGACTACCGCAATTGACGGTACATGCACTCCAGACAACTTTTTCTTTATTGGTAGATGTCGGCGCTGTTTGCTCCGAAGCCATGGCTTGGCTAAAGGGGAGAGATAATCCACCTGCCGTTGCAACTAATCCACCAGCAGCTCCCACTTTGACAAAGCGTCGGCGAGATAGGGGGGTGGAAAGTAACGTCATCTCTTTGATGTTTTTCATACATTACTCACTTAATTATATTTTTAAGAAGAAAAATAAAGAGCTTATATAGAAATTATTGTTATCATTTTTGTTAATAAATAAGCACGCTAACGTAAGATAATAAAACCCAACTGTTAATGTGGATATTACTTACTTATAAAAAGTGGTAGTTGCTTTACATCAAAGAAACATGATTTATTACGAAGGTTATCAATTGTCGCTGTTTTCTTAACCCTATGTATTATTTAAAATTAATCAATTGATTAACATTGATATATAATTTAATACATATCGATTAATAAGAAAAAATAAACTAAATAACTAAAATAGCCTAATAAAGTCCAATTTATAATGTGTAATATACAGAATCATTAACTCATTATTTTTATCAATGATTACATCTGTGTTTTTTTTATTATTGTTATTTAACAAGTGTCATTTGATATCGAGTAAACATTAAAAAAACGTCGGTTAGCTTGAACTGCGTATCAATAATCTCTTATGTAATAAAACAAATAAACCTTCATTTAACATGGTATTTACAAAATAAGCTGTTCTAAAATAGAACATTGAAAATCAATGCACTTATAATAGACTGATTTTTCTTACGCTTAACAAACTGCTCATCAGATAAAGATTCGTTTCATCTCTCATTTTCCAGCTATCACAATTGAATTACTGTTAAAAAAATGTGATCTAAGTTGTTCGGATTTGGTTTTGCTTCCGTTTTTGGTTTTTTGTTTTGAATGTTATCGCAAAATCATCGGCTGGATATCCTTATTCTCGTATTAATGATACGGAGGCACTTTATATGTTTTCAGAAGAAAGACGACAGGAAATCTATAGCATTATTAGGGAACAGAAAAAAGTTAAAGTGGCTCAGCTAGCGGAAAGATTCAACGTCACATTAGAAACGATCCGCAGTGATTTGAAATACCTCGAAAATGAAGGGTTGATCAAACGTTGTCATGGTGGCGCCATACTAGGGAAACAAGAAATAAAAAAGATCAGTAAATTTAGTGATAGTTTTGATATCTCATGCTTACTACACGATTTATTGATCGTCAAAGAACATAAAAAGAAAACACCAGAAGGTAAAGTGTGTGTATTAGGCTCTTTTGTGGTGGACATTATTGCTAATGTTGATGCATTTCCTCGTGTAGGGGAATTGGTAAATTCAAAAGGAAACTCAATAGGTCCGGGTGGAAAAGGGACGAATCAAGCCATTTCTGCCAGTTTTTCTGATGCAAAAGTACATTTAATTACCAAAGTCGGTGAAGATCATTTTAGTAAGTACGCTTATAAATATTTGCAAGAGAGTGGTATTGATTCATTTACTATTTTTCAAACAGAAATAGAGCCGACAGGTAGCTCAATTAGCTATTTAGCAGATAAAACCCAAAATAATATTACGGCTACCTATTTAGGCGCAAATAACACTTTTACCCTGCAAGAGGTCGATATCTCACTGCCTTATATTAGTGAAGCTGACGTGTTATTACTGCAAGGGGAAATTAATATTGATGCTAATGTGAAAGCCGCTTCTTTTGCTCATTCTATTAATAAAACCGTCATACTTAATGTCGCTCCGTATAGCGATGATTTAAAACAACTTTATTTATATGTAGATTTTATTACGTTAAACGCTTACCAAGCTTCAGATTGGTCAGGTATTGAAATTAATACGATTAATGATGCCAAGCAAGCCGTAGAGATTATTGCCGGTAACGAAAAGAAAAAAGTGATTATCTACATAGATGAATTAGGCGTGGTGTATTTTGATGGGAGGAATACTTTTCATATTCCGCCACTACCTTCTCTACGTGTTGATACGATGGCAGCAACAGATGCTTTTAATGGTGCATTTGCCTCAAAAATAGCCGCAGGAGGCACAATGCCAGAAAGTGTTTTATTTGCTAGTGCTTTCTTGTCTGCATTTATAGAACAAAAAGGGGTGACTTCAATGCCTTCACTGTCACAAGTACAAGCACGTCTTAAATTAAGAATTGAAGATATTCGACCACAAGTAATCTGCAATGAGAAAAGGTGCATATAATGAAAAAAACTCTCTTAGCTCTGACCCTATGCAGTTCTGTTTTTACTGTTCCTGCTTTTGCACAATGGCCTGAAAAACCTATTACGATTATTGTTCCTTGGGCTGCTGGTGGCAATACCGATACCGTTGCTCGTTTAGCAGCAAAAGGATTACAAGAAGAATTAGGTGTGACGGTTAATGTCGTTAATAAGACCGGAGGAAGTGGCGTTGTTGGACATGATGCTATTAAAAATGCCAAGCCAGATGGTTACACATTAGGTATTGCCACGGTTGAAATTGCGATGATGCATCATCAGGGGATGACTAATTTAACCTATCAAGATTATACCCCGATCACACGTTTAGCGGTAATCTACGGTGGATTACAAGTTGCAAAATCATCGCCTTTTAATAATGCACAAGAAATTATCGATTATGCCAAAGCCAACCCAGGAAAATTAAAAGCGTCAGGGAGTGGATTAAACTCTATCTGGCATCTTAATAATATTGGCATGTTACGTGCAGCAGGTTTACCTGATAACGCAATCCGCTTTATTCCTTCCCAAGGAGCTAGTGCTGCATTACAAGAGTTAGCTTCAGGGGGCGTTGATATTGTAACGTCTTCATTAGGTGAGGCTGACAGTATGGTCAAAGCCGGATTAGTCAAACATATGGCCATTATGTCTAATGAAAAATCGGCATTTTATCCTGATGTTCCTCTCTTTAAAGAAGCAACAGGTTATGATTGGGATTTACAAGCATGGAATATGTTAGTTGCCCCTAAAGGGCTTGATAAAGAAGCACAAGATAAGCTTACCGCAGCAATGAAGAAAGTTTATGCTTCAGGTGAATTAGCTGAATTTGCTAATAAACAAGGATTTGAAGTCATTGAATTGTATGGTGATGATGCGACACAATTTATGGCCAATGAAGATAAAAAGTTTGGCGAAATTATAAAAAAATAACTGAGGAAACGGCTGATAATAGCCGTTTTTATGCCTATGCTAAATCGTCATATATTATCATTTATATTTTGCCTATTTGGATTATTTCTTATTATTTATAGCGCCTATTCATTAGGTGATTTTAGTGAATATGGTGCGGCTTTTATGCCTTCACTAATTGGTGGAGGAATGATTGTTTTTTCATTATTAGATATTTTTGCAAAAAAGCAGCAAATGGATACACCTTTGGTGACATGGCATGAAATAAAATTTGTGTTATTAATTATTGGTATCATTCTATTTTATGTGTTTTTTGCTGAATACCTTGGTTTTATTGTTACGGGATTTATTGTTATTGCACCATTAATGATGAAATACGCAAAAGTAAAACCGATATTTAGTTTTATTATTTCTGCTGGAATTGTATTAGGCGTTTACTATTTATTTACCGCTGTACTGTTAGTACCGCTACCTCAATTATTTTAATAAATAGAGAAAAACAGTATGGATATATTTATTAGCGCATTAGCTTATATTGATTACACGACAATACTTGTTGTCATAGGCGCTTGCTTATTTGGTTTATTTGTTGGAGCAATTCCGGGATTAACATCAACCATGGCAATTGCTTTAATGGTGCCTTTTACTTTCTTTCTTGATCCAATTCCTGCATTAGCACTGATGATCTCCGTAGGTGCATCCTCGATATTTGCCGGCGATATTCCAGGGGCATTATTAAATATTCCCGGAACACCCGCCTCTGCAGCTTATACTAACGATGCCCATACATTGGTTAAAGAAGGTAAAACTAATCGTGTATTAGGGATGTCATTAACAAGCTCCGTTATTGGTGGGGTGATCGGCACAATTATTTTAGCGTCAACCGCTCCGTTGTTAGCCGAGTTTGCACTTAAATTTAGCTCTTACGAATATATGTGGCTTACTTTAATTGGATTAAGCTGCGCCACTATTGTTTCTGGCGCTCAAATTAGAAAAAGTTTGCTAGCACTGTTTTTCGGTATTGCTTTAGCCACTATTGGCTACGATGAATTTACAGGACAAGCCCGTTTTACCTTTGGTGAAGTCTCTTTAATGCAAGGTGTTAGTTTTATTCCCGCCATGATAGGGCTATTTGCTATCTCTGGTGCGATTAAATATTACGTCGATCGCTGGAAAGAAAAGCAAATTAAATTAGCAGTTAATACAGATAATAGCTCATATAATATTTTTAAAGGGGTGGGAAAGGTTGTTTGCCAACGTAAAGGGGGCATTTTCCGTAGTGGTATTATTGGTACATTGATAGGTGCTTTACCCGGTGCTGGTGCCGATATCGCTGCGTGGATCTCTTATGCAGTATCTAAAAAATTATCAAAAAAACCGCAAAAGTATGGGCAAGGCTCAGAAGAAGGTATTGTTGATGCATCAGCAAGTAATAATGCTAGTTTAGCAGGAAGTTGGATACCTTCATTGGTTTTTGGTATTCCCGGTGATTCTGCGGCAGCTATTATCATTGGTGTATTGTATATGAAAGATATGCAACCTGGACCAACTCTCTTTTTATTTAATCCAGATAAACTGTACGCCGTTTTTATCATTTTCTTTATTGCGAATTTAATCTTATTACCTATAGCTTTTATTGTTGTTAATTTTTTAAAGAAAATTGTTGCTATTGATAATGCAATTCTTTATCCAGCAATTATTTTATTTAGTATTGTCGGTTCATTTGCTATTACTAATACGATGTCATCCATTGTGGTTATGATGGTGATGGGAGTTATCGGCTATTTTCTTCAACAGCGTAACTTTCCAATCTCACCGATTATATTAGGGATGATTTTAGGACCGATGCTAGAGAAGAATTTACTTTCTTCGTTGATGAAATCGGACGGAGAGCTAATTAATTTTGTTAATAGACCTATTTCAATTGTATTAGCCAGTGTTTTCCTATTAATTGTCGCTATGCAAATTAGGAGCGCATTTAAAACCAAATAACTAATAAGCTATTTATTATTTTCAAAAATATACACATATTCTATCCAATACCAGGGAAAATGCTTCTTAAATAATTAATTTTTAATTTAAGAGGGCAATATCCGTAGATAAATAAAAATATCGGGTGTTTTTATGAAAAAGATATTAAATAAACCAGAAAATTATGTTGATGAAACATTAGCTGGCTTATGCCTTGCACATAATGATATTTATCGTCAACCACAACCACGTTTAATTACGCGAGCTAACAGCTCAGATAAAGCTAAAGTGGGAATTGTTACTGGCGGAGGATCAGGGCACCTTCCCGTTTTCACCGGATATGTAGGTGAAGGTTTATTAGATGCCGCCGCAGTCGGTGATGTATTTGCCTCACCGTCAGCAGATCTAATGGCTGATGCGATACGCGCTGCGGATAATGGGCAGGGGGTATTACTGCTCTATGGTAATTATGGTGGCGATATTATGAATTTTGATATGGCTTCTGAAACGGTAGATTTTGAAGATAATATTCGATGTACAACGGTGTTAGCGACAGATGATATTGCTTCTGCAACACCAGAAGAAGCGCATAAACGTCGTGGTGTGGCTGGAATGATTTATGGTTTTAAAATGGCAGGGGCCAAAGCTCAAGAAGGGGCAACTCTTGATGAGGTGACCCGCATTGCTCAAAAAACCATGGAAAACACGCGAACAATAGGCTGTGCCTTAACATCTTGCACCTTACCCGCTGTTGGACATCCTACCTTTGAAATAGCTGACGATGAAATGGAAATGGGAATGGGGATCCACGGTGAACCAGGAATTTGGCGCGATAAATTACGTAGTGCAGATGATATTGCTGAAGAAATGTTTCAACGTTTACAAGCCGAATTATCACTAAAAAAGGGTGATAAAGTCTCAGTATTAGTCAACTCGTTAGGTGCAACGCCTTTAGAAGAACTCTATATTTTATATAATAAAGTTGTTCAACTTATTGATAATACAGGGGCGACTATCATTCATCCATTAGTCGGACGTTATGCAACATCAATGGAAATGACCGGTGCTAGCTTAACTTTTTGTAAACTTGATGATGAGCTTGAAGCTTTATTGAATGCACCTGCTCACTGTGCATTTTGGAGAGTGTGATGATGACTAATATTACACTCGATAATATAAAACTTGCTGTACAACGTATCGCGATTGCCTGTGAACAGTCTCAAAATAGACTATGTGAAGCAGATAGCCAACTTGGTGACGGTGATTTAGGGGTAACCATGCAAAAAGGATGGCGACAAATTGCTAACGATGCCCAAGATTGGCCTGATGATTTAAGTAAAGCGCTTTTTCAATGCAGCAAATCATTACAAAAAGCCTGTGCGTCTTCTTTTGGTACTTTGCAAGCAACGGCTTTTATGGCAATGGCCAAATATTGCAAAGAAAACCACCTGCAAGAAATAGCGCTTGCCGATATTTCCCCACTATTGACGGTCGCATACCAAAGCATGATGGCGAGAGGAAAAGGGGAATTAGGGCAAAAGTCAGTATTAGATATTCTTTATCATTTATCTGAAGATCTAGCGTCGATCTCATCTCTGACTGAACTAAAACCCACTGCTTTAAAAAGTATTAATAATACGCTAAATGAATTTCGCCCTAAGCCTAATTTATTGGGACGTGCCCGTATGTTCCCAGAAAAATCGATAGGATTAGACGATCCCGGAATGTTAGCGATTAACGTTATTGTTGAAGCAATTTGATTGAATAAATAAAAGGCTCTTACATGAAAAAATTATTTGGCGTTACAGTGGCGATGGTTACTCCGTTTGATTCAAATGATCATGTGGACATCAACGCGTTGTCTGCATTAACTAATATGTTGATCACTAAAGGTGTTGATTGTCTTTATCCTTGTGGCACGACCGGAGAAATGTTGCGTTTATCCGCATCAGAGCGTAAAAGTGTGGCGCAAACCGTAGTAGAGACGGCAAATAAACGTTTACCTGTTTTTATTCATGTTGGCGCAATGACGGTAACAGAAACCATTGAACTCGCCAAACATGCTGTAGAAATTGGTGCCGATGGTATTGGTGTAGTGACGCCACAATTTTTTGCTGCCACAGACAGAGAATTAGAGCACTATTTTGTGACTATCGCCAATAGCGTACCAGAGAATTTCCCAATCTATCTTTATAACATTCCACAATGTGCGGCTAATAATATCAAGCCTGAATTAGCGGCTAAAATTCAGCAACAATGCAAAAATGTGATTGGTATAAAATACAGTTTTGCCGATAACAATACGACACTTGGCTATTTAGCGGTTACAGATAATTTTTCAGTACTTCATGGCTACGATAAATTATTCCTTGGTTTATTAGATGCAGGCTGTGATGGCACAGTTTCAGGATGTGCCTGTGTTTTCCCTGAGCCATTTGTGAATATGTATCAAGCCTATATTACGGGTAATTATCAAGAAGCGAAGCACTGGCAACAATTTTGTGTGAAATTTAGTGATGCTTTGAAATCAGGCGCGAACATGGCGATATTTAAGTCAGCATTAACTATGCGTGGCTTAAATGGTGGTCATATGCGTTTACCTCAACTTGATTTATTACCTGAAGAAAACCAACAATTGAAAGAAGATCTAACGCAATTATGCAAAGAAGCGGGGATCGCTTTTTCAATTAATTAACAGAGACTCAGCTTCAAAATATCTTTATTATATTAAGCAGTATAAAAAACAAGCTATACTGCTTTTTTATAATAAATAACATCTATTTATTCAATTATTTTTGTGATAAAAAATGACCATATTTCATAATATCGACATTGCCACCACTGATAATAATGCCAATTTTTTTGCCTTTTAACTTATCACCAAATTGACGAGCTGCAGCTAAACTTAAACAGCCTGTAGGCTCTACAATGATTTTCATTCTCTGAGCATAAAATTGCATAGCAGAAATTAGTTCTTCATCTGTTGCTGTTAAAATATCGTCTACGTTGTTGCGAATGATCTCAAAAGTATAATCGCCTAAATGCTGAGTTTGTGCGCCATCTGCAATAGTTTTTGGCGTATCAATATAAATTATCTCACCTTTGCGTAATGATTGTTGTCCGTCATTTCCCGCTAAAGGCTCAACACCAAAAATTCTACAATGTGGCGAAAGGGCTTTGGTTGATAATAATGAACCTGAAAGTAAACCACCTCCCCCTAAGGGAACAAACAGCATATCTAACTCACCAACTTCCTCGAATAACTCTTTAGCTGCAGTACCTTGACCGGCAATAACGTGAGGATGATCGTAAGGTGGTATTAAAGTTAATCCTTCTTCTTGAGCAAGTTTTTGTCCTATCTCTTCGCGATCTTGTGTATAACGGTTATATAGAATGACTCTACCACCATAACCTTTTGTTGCTTGCATCTTAGCGGTGGGGGCATCTTCAGGCATGATAATTGTAGCTGGAATACCTAATAATTTTGCCGATAGTGCAATAGCTTGAGCATGATTACCTGATGAAAAAGTTATCACACCATTTTTGCGTTGTTCGCCCGTAAATTGTGATAATGCATTCATTGCTCCGCGAAATTTAAAAGCGCCTATGCGCTGAAAGTTTTCGCATTTAAAATAGAATTGAGCACCCGTTAACTCATTAATAGTGCGAGAGGTTAAGATAGGTGTTTTATTAAGATATGGCAAAATACGTTGATGTGCTTCAACCACATCTGGGTAAGTAGGAAGCGCTAATTTATTCATAAAGTTTGCTCCTTGATCACCATGGCTTCAATTTCAATTTTACTGCCAAAATGAAGCTCTTTTACGCCCGCGACTAATCTGGCCGGTTTATGCTCACCAATCCATTTTGCATATAACTCATTGACAACAGGCCATTCGTTAATGTCTGTAATATACATCTTAACTTGGGCAATATCGGTTTTTTGTGCTTTTATTCCTATAAGGCAAGCGTTTAAATTTTCAAGCACTTGATTAATTTGAAATTCAATAGGTTTATCCGTTAATGGCACGCCGTTTTTATCTAAAGGTAATAGGCCTGAAATAAAGGACATATTATTGGCTGTAACAACATGAGAGTAGTGACCCCCTGGCGATGTAAGAGCTTCAATATTTTGCATCACAAGATGTGAACTCATAGTATTTTCCTATTTCACTCTGGTTAGATTAAATGTATAACAACTTATACATTATGTCTAACTCTAGATCAATAGTGTAGTTTTAGCTAGTAAATCAAATAATAAATACGAGGAAATTGACGATAGCTATGATAGCTATATAGAAAGTAGTTATTAGCAAGGTAAAATTAATCGCCACTGTTTGGAGGGAAAGTAATGGCTTAATGGTGTTATTTTAACATAGATAACATAGCATTAGCATTTGCTTTGTCGTAGGCCTTTTAAAGGTTGAAAGAAGGTTCAATAACTTGATTGAGCCTTCTTAATGTATGCGGTTATTCGTTAATAAAGCTTAAATAGTTAAAAAGTGGCTTAAAACCAAATTTACGATATAGCGCTAGACCATCCGCTGACGCATCTAAGAAACAACGCTCGACACCTTGCTCTCGACAAAACTCTAATACGTGAGTAATTAAATGTGTGGCATAACCATTGCCTTGATAGGCAATATCCGTCCCAATATCGTCAAATCTTGCTAGTTTATCATGTAATGTCAGTGTTAATGATGATACAGGCTGCCCTGCAACTAATAATGCATAATGAAGGATCGTCGCACCATTATCTAACGCTTTTTGGTGATAACGAATATATTCATTAGTTATCGTATCGTCACCAACAGGAAAGGCGGTTTTCAATGGTTGCGCCCACTGTTTAAGATCATGGTTAGTTAAAATAATATCGCACGGGTTATTTTTATAGGGGGGATAAGTCGCATCAGACAATGAGAGATACATAGCGGTTGTCATACCGTCACCCGTATAACCTGCTTTTTTTATTATCTCTTCAAATTCAGGCAACAGAGATTCCGGCAGAACCAGCATGTGACCTTTTTTTTGCGAGGAGAACAGCGTACTTGCTTGTTGGAAAGTATTTTCGCTAGCGCCTTGGCGAAGGTAGATAAAATTAAAAATAGGCGCGTCCATCGGTGTCATAAAGCAGTGGGTATGATCACCAATACGAATATTGTTTTCACATATCTCTGACCAAAACGCTTTTTCTATAATTTTAAACTCTTTATACAGTTGTGCATCCATAATGGTTCTCTAGATAAATCATGATAAGCGATAAGAGGCTAACAGAGGATCCGCTTGTGTAGATTAATTTGGTTCAACTTACTCACCTAATAAAAGTGACAGTGTCACCAATGTGTCTGTTGCTACATGTAAATCTTTTAGCAAATAAGGCATCGGGCTATAATCGATGTTCCATCTTTAGTAGTCGTTGCTGAGCTATTATAGCCTTTTTATCATACGTTTTCCGGTATCACTAAAGTTACCATAAAAAGTCATCTTAGTGGCTTAGCATTTGCTCAGGGTGATGTATATCACTAATTTCAATGTAATATGTGTAAGATTACGTTATCGGTAATCTACAATAGGGATAGATCTACTAAAGAATAATCACTTTGGTAAATCCTTGTGAATATTATACTCACTTTATGTGCTAAAAAATGCAAAATTTATAAAAAATAATTATTTTTCATAAAGATATATGGTTATTTCTATATAAAAAATGGCTTATAACAGTGATTCTCATCACAAAGAGATAAATGGACTATAACATTAACGATACAATAGGTTGTTCTCCCCATAAATAACCAAAAACCCAGTCAATAATTCTTATTAAAATGCTTTATTAAGAATTTTATCTATATAAAAAAAGCAATTTCAGCACCATACTATTACCTGCATTCAAACCAGTCATATAATCCAAATATAAATAAAAAAATGAACCATTAGACTATATTTAAGCTCCAAAACCAGTTTAATTTACTTATTTATCTTTAAATATAAGTTTATTGTTTTACAAAAAAATTAATATCGATATGATAGCCCACATATACAGCATATTATTTTTTAAAAAAAGGCGTCATATGTTAGAAAGTATTGGTATTTCAAATATTTGGACATACCTTTTAGGCGTTATTTTTATTACACTAGTACCAGGTCCAAATTCAATTTTCGTCCTAACTTCGAGTGCGAAGCATGGCGTGAAAGGGGGGTATAAAGCCGCTCTTGGTGTTTTTACGGGTGATGCATTATTAATCTTTTTGGCATTTTTGGGGGTTGCTTCATTAGTCAAGACTTCACCCGTTTTCTTTATTGTGATCAAGTATGCCGGTGCACTTTATTTAACCTATTTAGGTTTAAAAACACTCTATGCGACATTCCATAAGAAAAAAGAGCAGCCGGAACAGGTTGCAGTAGAGGTTGTAAAAGCGAAAAACGGCTTATATATCAAAGCGCTTTTCTTAAGTTTGTTAAATCCAAAAATGATCATCTTTTATGTGTCATTTTTTATTCAATTTATTGATCCTAAATATGAAAATGCAGGGGTTCCCTTTTTTGTATTAGGTGTAATATTAGAAATATGTAGCATGCTTTACTTATCTGTACTTATTTTTGGTGGCGTTGCTATTACTAATAAGGTTAAGCATAACAAACGATTAGCATCATTATCGAATAGTTGCATTGGTGCTGTGTTCTTATTATTTGGTGCCAAACTCGCTTTAACGGCTTAATAGATTGATGAGATTGATGAAAAGGTCACATTTTATGGTGACCTTTTTTTTATACGAAATTTGTATATGATGAAGAATGAGCTAAATGATAACAAGGCCACCTTATGAAAAATACCATTGTAAAAGATCTGAAAACACTGGAAGAGATTTATGGTCAACCTGCCGAACCATCGGTCTTAAAAGAAGTGGATTTTATTCACCCCCTTTATCGCCCTTATATTGAAGCTACACCATTTGTTGCATTAGCCACTTATAGTGCTGATGGTATGGATGTTTCTCCTCGTGGCGATGAGCCCGGTTTTATTCATATTGAAGACGATCATACTTTATTATTACCCGATAGACGTGGTAATAACCGCATTGATAGCATGCGCAATTTGTTAATTAATCCCGCGATTGCTTTATTAGTGCTAGTCCCCGGCATTAATGAAACATTACGAATTAATGGTCATGCGGAAATTTTAATAGATGAAGAAACACTCGCACGCTTTAAATATAACAATGCACTACCTCGCTCAGTCTTGCGCATCCATGTTGAGCGCGTATTTTTCCAATGTGGTAGGGCACTTATTCGTTCAGGTTTGTGGGAAAACAAATATTTAGCTGATAAATCAACTATTCCAGCACCGGGACAAATATTGAAATCCATTTCTCATCAACAATTTGATGGTGATAAATATGATGCACAATTGCCTGAACGTATTATGAAAACATTATATTAATCATATAGTTTGCTCTTTTTATATTAACATTTGCTAAAAAGAGCAAGAAACAGAGTGCATAATGGGGGGAAGTGCACGCTATACTGTTTTAATAAATACCTTAATTAGTAGCGTGATTTTATGTATTTTCAGTATGGTGAAAAAGAGATCTCTTTTTTAAAACAAAAAGATAAGCGTCTAGCCGCGGTGATGGAAAGAATAGGGGAAATTAAACGTCCACTTACCCCTGATTTATTTACCGCATTAATTAAAAATATTATTGAACAGCAAATTTCTGTTGCGGCTGCCACCACGGTTCAGCAACGTTTACTTACCCTATGTGATGGTATTTATACTCCTGTACATATTGCTAGTTTATCAGTGCAAGATATTCAGCAATGTGGAATGACAATGCGTAAAGCCGGTTATATTAAAGGTATCGCAGACTCAGTTATAAATCATACGTTAGATTTAGACCAAATCCCCGCTATGTCTGATAAAGCGGTGATCAATACCCTAATAAAATTAAAAGGTATTGGCATTTGGACCGCTGAAATGTTATTAATTTCATCACTTAATCGTCCTGATATTTTAAGTTGGGGGGATTTAGCTATTCAGCGTGGTATCATGCGTTTATATCGCCATCAAAGCTTAGATAGAACACGCTTTGAACGCTATCGTAAACGTTATTCTCCTTATGGTTCAACGGCTTCACTCTATTTATGGGCATTATCTAAAGAAAGCGCAGACTAAAGAGCAATAATCGGAGTGATCTAAATAGAAGTTTATTGATAATGGACTTCATCCAGCATACATAAATGTAGGAACTAAAATGGAAAAGAGACATTATCAACTTATTGAACAAGCCTGCCGTTTTATTGAAGAAAATCAGGGTGATGTTTCTCTTGCCGACATCGCCGCACATATTCAATCCAGCCCATATTATTTCCATCGACGATTTAAATCTATAATGGGAATTACACCTAAAGAGTATGCGAATGCTTATCGGCACAAACTAATTAAGAAAGCATTAGCTGGCGATAAAACAATTACAGATGCGATATATCAATCAGGCTTTAATGCGAATAGCCGATTTTATGAAAATGCGACAGCCATATTAGGTATGACGCCAACCCATTGGCGCAATGGTGGACAAAATATCGTGATTTTTTTTGCTGTAGGGATCTGCTCATTAGGCCATATCCTTGTAGCTCAAAGTGAAAAGGGCATTTGTGCGATAACACTTGGCGATGATCCTGCGTGTTTATTAGAAGAATTACAAAAACAATTTCCTCAAGCTGAACTTGTTGGTGCAAACCAAGAGTTTGAAAAATTGGTTGCCCAAGTCATTGGTTTTGTTGAACTGCCAACACAACCTTTGGCATTACCACTTGATATTCAAGGAACAGTATTTCAACAAAAAGTTTGGCGGGCATTATTAGATATTCCTTTTGGTTGTACCATGACATATCAAGAAATTGCTCAAAAAATTGGTTCGCCAAAATCTTATCGAGCAGTGGCGAATGCCTGTGCATCAAATAAACTAGCAGTGGCGATCCCTTGCCATCGAGTTATCAGACAAAATGGTGAAATATCTGGATATCGTTGGGGGATTGAGCGCAAAGAAAAATTATTACAAAGAGAAAAATCCCTTCATCATCAGCATGATAGATTGGCTATTAGCAAGAGCGATTAACCGTTATAATAAACATAATATCAATTTATAACAGATGAAATAAAATGGCATCAACAGCGATTGTACCAACAGATATTACATTTTTTGAGCGTTTAATCCCTTCAATTTTAGCCGGTATTAAAGTGATCACAATTAGGGATGAAGCAGAAAGCCACTATAAACCAAACACTATTGTTGATTTATTATCTAATGAACATGGCACTTATTATGGAAAGTTACAAATTATTTCTGTATCACCCTTAAATTTTAATGAGATAAATGAATTTCATGCTCAACAAGAGGGCATGAATTTGCCTACTTTAAAGGCCTTAATTAAAGACATTTATCCTACAACGGAAAATCTTTATTTAATAGAATATAAATTAATACAATAAGTAGTTCTCTCTTATTAGTTAATACCAATAAAAGCGGAGGAGTTCCTACGCTTTGTATTATAACTTAAAATCAATAGGGTAATCGTTAGAAAAATTAAGCTAAATCAAATTGCTGCTTTAAGATCTCTATTTCTGCTTGCCATTGAGCCTGTAATATAGGCTTTTGATGAGCAGATTTTCTTGCTAAATCAGCATTCAATTTATCTTCAAGTGCTATCAATTTCATTAGCAATTCATCTTCATTATGATGTTTTACTATTTCAACAGATGGAGCATGATGGCCATTTTGCTCATTAGAGACCGATGACATATCTTGTTGAGAAATAAGCTGATAAATTGTTTCAATATCATGATGTTCGCTAAGAATACCATTGTGAATATACCAAAAACGATTACAGCTTTTCTCTATCAATTCTCTATCATGGCTGACGAGTAAAATTCCCCCTGAAAATTGTTGAATTTGCTCAGCTAATGCCTGTTTACCTTCCATATCAAGATGGTTTGTTGGTTCATCTAGCATTAATAATGAATATTTTGCCAAACTGAGACCAATAAAAAGTAAACGAGCTCGTTCACCACCACTTAATGACTTTACTTGCTGATTATGGCGAGAATAAACAAAACCTGCATTTATTAATGCCATTTTCCTTTGCTCATCTAATAGCGGTGCAAAGGGCTTTAGTGCATCGGCAAGGGTATCATTATCATTAAGTTGTGCGAGACTTTGATCGTAATAACCTAACTCAACTCTGGGATGCAGCCTGATCACATTTTCTGTTGATGTGGTTGAACCATGAAATGATGACCAAATCATTTTTAATAATGATGACTTACCTGTCCCATTAGCACCAACAATAGCGACTCGATCACCACTTTTGATCCGTTGATTATCGATGGTATATAAAATCGGTGCATCTGGCGCAGGGATCACTGAAAGCTGATGCAGCTCAAGCAATCTATCTGCCCGTAATATTGTTCCTGATAACTGTAACGTCCATTGATTGCCTTCTGTTACATCGACTTGTTCGTCTTTTAAACGAACAATTTGTTTTTCCATTTGTTTGGCTTTACGTGACAAACTTTCGTTATCATACACTTTTCCCCAGATGGCCAATTGCTTCGCACTTTGTGCAATACGATCTATCTCTTTTTGTTGTGCATCACAACGATGTTGCGCACTGATATCTTGTGCTTCTTGCTCTTGTCTTGCCTGAGAGCAGGGCAAGCGAAAAACAGATAGGGTTTTATCACGAATGATCCACGTACAATTGGTCACTTTATCTAACAACCTATTGTCATGTGAAACCAGAATAAAACTTCCTCGCCACTGTGTTAAAAATGTTTCTAACCACAAGATAGTCGGTAGATCTAAGTGGTTACTTGGCTCATCTAATAGCAGTAAGTCTGGTTGCAAAATCAATGCTCTCGCAAGTAATAAACGAGTATGTTGACCACCACTTAATTGTGAGACTAATAGATTGATTTCATTGGTTTTAAATCCCATTTCACTTAATAACAATTCACTACGCCAACTTTCAGATATGCGTAGCTCTTCAGGTAATTTATGAAGAACCGCATCAATGAGACGCATTGACTGTAGCTCACTTGGTAACTGTTGTTCGACATAAGCCATAATGACTTGATTGGCGATAGTAATAGAGCCATCTGTTGGTATTAATTGGTGTGATAAAAGTTTTAATAGTGTACTTTTTCCACAACCGTTGTAGCCAATTAAACCAATTTTCTCACCTTTAGTGAGGGCCAAAGAAATATTACTCAGCAATATACCGTGATTATTATGAAAAGAGAGATTTTGTGTAGATAATAATGTGCTCATAGCTTACTCATTTTTTAAGCATAAAAATGCTTTGGGTAATATCACGCGATAACCCAGTAAGCTGAGGAGAGGTAATAGTTAACGTCGCTCAGGCAGGTTAACGCAGTAAAGAACTGTGAAAGCCTGAGCTATGGCGATTACCAAAGAAGTGTGAGTATTCAATAAGATCACACAACAACATAATTAGCCTCCTTTTAAAATTTATCAGTTAATCGGTAAAGTGAGTTTAGCAAGACAGGTTTATTGATTGCAAGAATGCAATGATGAGAAACCGTGTCTTTTTGTGTGAAAGAGGAGGGAATAGGCGTTGCTGAATTAATATCAAAAATAGTTATTTTTTGCACACTAAATCATAGAATTTCATCATTTTATCGTAAATTTTCCTAGATAAGAACTATCTCCCTACATTGCGTGTTTTTATCATGATATATTGCTATTTATTCGCTATAGCTGTCCTATAAAAGGTTAGAAAATGAGTAAATTAAGAGTCGCTATTATTTTTGGTGGAAAATCAACCGAGCACCAAGTTTCATTACAATCAGCAAAAAATATTATCAATGAATTAGATCGAACGAAATTCGACCTTTGTTTAATTGGGATTAATGAACAAGGGCAATGGCATGAATATGCTGAAGACAATTATTTAATTAATAGCGATAACCCCTCAACTATCTCATTAAGCCAACCTTTGCGTCCAGTGGCTATTATTCCTGGCAGTACCCGTCAGCAATTTATCTCTTTAACTGATGGGCAACCTCTTGCACAAATAGATGTTGTATTTCCTATTGTGCATGGTGCTTATGGTGAAGATGGCACCCTACAAGGACTATTACATATGATTGATATGCCATATGTAGGCCCTAATATCATGAGTTCTGCCGCATGTATGGATAAAGATATCACTAAGCGCTTACTGGATGATGCAGGATTAGCGGTTGCACCATTTATTACACTGATGGCTCACCAATTAAATGATATTTCCTATAATGAAGTTGTTGAACAATTAGGGCTTCCTTTATTTATTAAACCAGCAAATTTAGGTTCTTCTGTTGGTATCAGCAAAGTCAATAATGAAGCCGAGTTTAATGCTGCATTATCCATGGCATTTGAATATGACCTTAAAGTGATTATCGAAAGTGCTATTGTTGGCCGTGAAATAGAGTGTGCCGTTTTAGGTAATGAAGAGCCTGAAGTTAGCCCTTGTGGTGAAATTGTTTTAAATGATGCTTTTTATGCTTATAACACAAAATACATTGATGATGATGGTGCAAAAGTAGTAGTACCTGCTGATTTAGATAATGCGATTAGCTTACATATTCGCCAAACGGCATTGAAAGCTTACCAAGTTTTAAACTGTTTAGGTATGTCGCGCGTTGATGTGTTTTTAACTGAAGATAATCAAGTCATTATCAACGAAATTAATACTTTACCAGGTTTCACTAATATCAGTATGTATCCTAAACTGTGGCAAAGTACGGGATTAGATTATCAATCACTCATCACGAAATTAATTGAATTAGCGCTAGAACATCATAAAAAAACAGCCGTATTAAAAACTAAGTGTGAGCTTTAATCACAATAATACTCTAATAGCGAAGTGAGGTTCAGATGAAAATTACACACCTTGATCATTTAGTATTAACAGTGGCTGATATCGAGGCGAGTTGTCATTTTTATCATAATGTATTAGGTTTTGAGATAATTACCTTTAAACAAGGGCGTAAAGCCCTTGCTTTTGGTCATCAAAAAATCAATCTTCATCAGCTAGGAAAAGAGTTTTTGCCTAAAGCTGCTAAACCAACGGCAGGCTCTGCGGATTTATGTTTTATTACTGAAACGCCATTGTTAGACGTGATAGAGCATATAAAGCAGCAGGGTATCAATATAGAAGAGGGTCCTGTACCAAGAACAGGGGCTACAGGGCCTATTATGTCAGTTTACTTACGTGATCCAGATAATAACTTATTGGAAATTGCTAATATTATTGAATAGATTAACCACATATTCTAAATAAAATATAATAATATTTAGCTAAAAAGCTATAAGTGTTCTTTTTAGCTTAAATATTTTAAATTATTTATATTCAAAAAATGAACCCTCCAAATATGATAGTAATAAATAGACCTATTTGTGGCTATTTTCGCCTGATTAAAATAAAAATTAATAGATATAATTTAATGATATAGCCTTTCTTATTATAATAATGTTAGCATTATTCAATTATTTTTCAGGTAACAATGGATGGTATGATGAAAAAAGTTATTTTTGTAAGTGCAATATCAGGGGGGATCTTATTTTGGTCAATACATTTACAAGCGGATAATTTTGATTGTCGTAATGCGGAAACACAAACAGAAATTAACCAATGTGCATACCAAGATTTTCAACAAAAAGATGAAGAGCTGTCACAAATTTATCAACAATATTATGTGAAATTAGAAACTAAACGACAACAACAGTTACAGCATGCACAGTCAGTTTGGATGACATTTCGTGACCTCTCATGTCAATATGAGGCAGACTATTACCAAGGTGGCAGTTTGGCTCCGATGGTTTACAGTAGCTGCTTAAAAGATAAAACCATAGAAAGAATTAATGATCTGAAAAACTATATTGCCTTATATTAAGACTAAAGAACTTCTTATCTTGAAAATAGGCTACTCATTTTAAAAGTATTGTTTTTTATCAAAATCTATCGTTTTTAGTTATATAAAATTATTATTTTTGTATTATTTTGAAACATTAAATAACTTGACTAATCCCACCTGTAAAGTACTCTAAATTATAAAGTAGCAATTAAAAATAGAAGATATGATATGAATATAATGACGAAATTAGGCGCAACAGTATTGCTTACATCCTTATCCACTATTGCTATTTCTGCAGATATAAAACTAACATACGGTATTAATTTGATTGATTTTAACGGTGATGGTGTAAAAGATATAGTCGTTAAATCTAAGCGTATATTAAATGATGCATCATCAATTAATATGGTCACGGTTTATATAAAAGATGCAGATGAACAAGTTTATATTGTACCTTCAATTTATGATAATGCTCTTAGCTTATTTGATAATAAAGCTGAAAACAGCAATATTAAAATCTCTAATTTCAAATTTATAGAGAAAAAAAATCAAGTGATCTTAGTGAGCGGTGAGAAAATAGGTAATGATATGTTACAATCAACGCCTATACGTTTTTCAAGTTACACTATCACGAAACAAGATAAACAATATAAATGGGCATTTTCTGCATATTGCGTAACCAATTCTACTTATCTTAATGTTGATGATGCTTTTGTTGATCCCTGCATAAATAAATTAATTCGAAATTGATACACGCGTAGGTTGTAAATACGTTGACTTTATTGAATTATTTTTATCTTTAATATCAATTAATTATCTTATTCCCTCTCATATACCTCTCTTTATATAGTACGATCACTTGTATCATTTGGCATTCCTTGTTATTAATCTACACTTAGGATATTTCTTAATCATCAATATGCTGATAATTTTGTGTTTGTCATGTTCCGTTTTTAAGAGGGAGTTATGAAGGAAATTATTACAGGTTTGCTTCTAGCCTCAATAAGCTTATTTTCTGTCTCTTGTTCGCAAGAAGATACAGATGTCGTCAAAGTAGCAATCAATACTGGACCAGACCAAGTCATTTGGGATGAAGTGATCCGTTTAGCTAAACTTACCGAAGGATTAAATGTTGAAGTTATTGCATTTAACGACTATGAACGTCCTAATAAAGCCCTAGAAAATAGAGAAGTAGACGTAAATGTATTTCAATCTATTCCTTATTTACAATCAGAGATAAAAGCCCACAATTACAAATTTCATATTGCCAGCAAAACGTACATTTTCCCGTTAGCCGCGTATTCAAAGAAAATAAGCGATATTAGCGAACTCGAATATGGTGATGTGGTTGCCATTCCTAATGAAGCAAGTATGAAAGGGCGAGCTTTATTATTACTTGCAGAAAATCACCTCATTTCTTTAAAAGAGGGAGTTGGTTTTTTACCTTCCGTTGAAGACATTATTGATAATCCTAATGCCTTGATATTTCATGAAGTTGAAACTCCCATGTTAGTTGAAGCCCTTGATGATCCTGAGGTTACGATGGCGGTTATCAACAATAATTTTTCCTCTCAAATTGGCTTACTTGCTACCCGCGACGGTTTAATTATGGAGAATAAACATTCGCCTTATGCCAATGTTGTTGTTACTCGTATAGATAATATGAATGATGAAAAAATAAAGAAATTAATTACTGTTTTACATTCAAGACAAGTCGAATTAAAGGTGCAAGAAATGTATAAAGGGGACGCGGTTAAGGCGTGGTAGAACATATTTCAGGTTAAAAAACAAACAGTTCAATATAACTATGAGTTTCTATACCTAATAAAACAATCTAACAATATGAAGTTTTTTCAGTATGATGATAGAAACTTTATAATTCATAAATAGTAGAAATAAAAAATGTCTAGTTCTCAACTGAAAAAACAATATATTGGCGAACATCAATTATCTCCAGAAACGTTAATGATGAGCTATGGATACGATCCATTGTTATCGGAAGGCTCTGTCAAACCTCCTGTATTTTTAACATCGACATTTATTTTTAAAAGTGCAGAAGAAGGGAAAAATTTTTTTGATACGGTAAGTGGAAGAAAACCCCTTCCAGAAGGAGAAAAAGCGGGTTTAGTCTATTCTCGTTTTAACCAACCTAATAGTGAGATCGTTGAGGATAGATTAGCAGTTTATGAAAACACAGCATCATGTGTCCTCTTTTCATCGGGAATGTCAGCTATTACAACGACATTAATGGCTTTTACACAACCTGGCGATGTTATTTTACATTCTCAACCACTTTATGGTGGAACAGAAACATTAATAGCCAAAACATTCGCTAAGTTCGGTATTCAAGCAACACCATTTACAGATGGTTTAAATTTAGCACATATCCAATCGCAAGCTGAAATGGCTAGCCAAAAAGGGAGAGTTGCGGTGATATTTGCCGAAACTCCCGCCAATCCAACTAATTCACTGGTTGATATTCAAGCGTTAAAAATCGTTGCGGATAAATTAGAAACAAGCCAAGGCTATCGACCTATTATTATTTGCGATAACACCTTATTAGGACCTGTTTATCAACATCCTATAGAGCAAGGCGCTGATATTTCACTCTATTCATTAACAAAATATGTGGGTGGACATTCTGATTTAGTCGCCGGTGCTGCAATGGGATCACGCGAGCTTATTAATCAAGTTCGCCTATTAAGAGGTGCAATAGGGACACAACTTGATGCGCATTCTTGCTGGATGTTAGGCCGCTCTTTAGAAACATTGCAAATTCGCATGGAAAAAGCCAATCAAAATGCGCTATTAGTTGCACAATTTCTACGTGACCATGAAAAAGTTAAAGTGATCCACTATTTACCTTTTGTAGATGAAAATAGTATTGAAGGTCAAGTATTTGCTAGACAATGCACAGGCGCAGGATCAACATTCTCCTTTGATATTGTTGGTGGTGAAGCAGAAGCTTTTCGTTTTCTCAATGCGATGAAAATATTTAAATTAGCGGTGAGTTTGGGAGGAACCGAGTCATTGGCATGTCATCCTGGCTCTACCACACATTCAGGTGTTCCTATGGAATTACGTCACAATATAGGTATTCAAGAAACAACCATTCGTTTATCTATTGGTATTGAAAATCCTTATGATCTTATTGCTGACTTATCTCAAGCATTAGATCATGTTTAATGGATAAACAATAGCAAAACAGCGGATTATAAGATTTATAATCCGTTGTTTTTTTGCTTTGCTGTTTTTTATTGTTGTTTTTGCCATTCACTTTTGGTTAAACGACAAATAACTTCTGTTCTTATTTCGTCTAAATACTCCACATACTGATCTTTAATTATGTGATGATATTTAAATCCACACTTTTCTTGTACTCGCTTCGAGTTTACATTGTCTGCAAAATAACCACACCATAGATTATCTAATTGTAGAGTCTCAAAGCTATGACAAATAAGCGCTTTCACTGCTTCAGGAATAAGTCCTTTCCCCCAAAAAGGAGTACCAATCCAATAAGAAATTTCGGCATCATTATCCCCTATAGGGAAATTGCTCTCATGGCAAAAAGATAAGCCAATTAAACCAATCGCTTTATCATCATCGAGCAATGTGACAGCATAAACTTCATCACGCATAAATATAGTCTGGATAATTTCGGTACTTTCAGCAACACTTTTATGTGCTGGCCAGCCAGCGATAGGGCCTACTCGCTTATCCCTCGCATAATAATAGAGGCTCTCTGCATCTGATATTCGCCATGGACGTAATAATAATCGTTCTGTTTGTAATTTTTTCATACAATTTAGCTCTGTTATAACGTATGTTTCATTATGTTAGGATGATCGTATTTTAAAGAGAGCCAATATAAAACTGAATGGATTAATTAAGGTGTTATCGGTACTTTTGACAACTAAATCCATTAATGCTCTTGTGATTAACATTGAGATCATTAAAAATAAAAACAGTAGCAATATGCAATAGAGTGAATAATTTATGTTTAGTCAATCATTATTAAAGTTAAATATCCCTTCGGAGTATGCCGTTATTGGTGAAAGCGATATGCATAATGAATTAGGCTATCCATTAGCATTATCTTATGTTGTGGTTATTATTTGTTTAGATGGCAGGGCTGTTATTAATATAGATTTTCAAACAAAAACCATTAAAGCGAATGATATAGTGATACTCGGTGATGATAGAATGGTCACATTGCAACGTAAATCAGCTAATTTTCGTATTTTTTATTGTTTTCTTAAGAAATCTTTTGCCTCTGAGATCGCTTATGCACTTTCAAATAGTTTGTTTACATTTTTGCATGAAAACCCCATTTGTCGCCCTTCAACGGCTCACTTAAACGCCATAAACAATTGGGTGGAACAATTAAAATATATAGATAAAAGTTATACTGATCATAGAAAGTTAATGTTGAGAGGGCAGTTACAAAATCTTTTTTTTGCGATAACAGAATTAATACCATCTCATTATTCCTTATCTAAAAAAGAATTCAGCCGTAAAGAGCACTTATGTTGGCAATTTTGGGAGTTAGTTATAAAACATAGCCACCAGCACAGAGACGTTGCCTATTATGCAAATCGCCTTAGCATCACACCGTTTTATCTATCACAGCTCACTAAACAATATTTTAATGATGTTCCTAAGACGCTGATTAATAGGCAAGTAATTCTTAAAATAAAAGCGTTATTGACGCACACTACGCTATCAGTAAATGAGATCGCCATAAAACTCCATTTTGACGATCCCTCATATCTATGCCGTTATTTTAAGCGCGAGACTGATTGTTCCTTATCTGGATATCGCCAACAATATCAACGGCAATAAAATATATTAAGCAGCTATTCTTTTTTCACTGTAGTTCATACCTTGCAGCATACAAAGCCAAGCTAGTACTGCGATCCCCATTAAAATAGCGAATAACGAAATAGGGGGCAAGGTTGTCAGGATATAACCACTAGCAAGTGGATTTAATGCAGCACCTAACCAACCTAAAGATTGTGCAGAGAAATAACTTGCTTTCATTCCTAACGGCGCAATATTATCGATCATCATATACTCACCAGGTGCATAAATCAGTTCACCAAAGGTAAATATTGCTATCGCCATTGCCCAGAAAATTAAATTATCACCCGCCAGCATAAAGCCCGCTAATCCTAAGATAAAAAAGAGTGTGCCTAAGGTCATTAATTTACGTAGTCTTTCAGCAACCACTTGTTTACCGACGATATATTGTAATGAGACGACAATGGCCGCATTGACGGGGAGGATCACCGCAATAGCAGATTCAGCCAATTTAGCATCATAAACAACTAAAAGGTATTGCGAAATACACGAAGCAAATGTACCAAAAGTTAATGTGCCAAAAAAAGTTGAAAGCACAAACCAGCCTAATGCTTTATCTTTTAGCATTATTTTCGGATCCCACTTTACACTATTTTCTTCTGTGGAATGGTCTACCACTGAACGTTGCACAAAACATTGGATCATAAATAAAGGAATACTGGCGGATATTGCCGCTAACCAAAAAGGTAATTGAGTACCATACATTAATAATAATGTGCCAATAGGTGGGCCAACCGTCCATCCGATATTAATAAAAGTATAGTTTAGTGAAAATATTTTAGGCTTTGCTGATATTGATAAAGTTTCAGAAAAATAAGCTTTCAATACCGTAGAAAAGACTAAATAGGAACAGTTAATAATTGAGAAAAAGATAACCACTAAAATAGTACTATTGACCATTGGGATAGCAGAAAATGCGATAATAAAGGTAATAATAGAAAAAACCATATAACGTTTTTTTTCAAATTTATCTGCCAGCATACCAAAGGCAAGGCTAAATACTATCCCCGTAGTCAGTGAAATAGACATTGCGATACCAATATCATCAACAGGCAATTTATATTGTCGTGATAAGTATATCGCCATAAAAGGCAGTGTTGCACCTCTTCCTATAGTCAGAATAAGTGATGAAAAGAGTAGTGCAGTTGTAGAACGAGATTTTTTTGAGAACATATTATCATTTTAATTATTTGTATTAATGGATTATTGTTGTGTTTGGTAATTTTCTGGTGAAAACTGTCCAGCTGTATATTTATACATAACTTATAAATAACTGTATAGAGATAAAAGCTAGAAAATAAATTTTTTTAACCACTACCTATTTTATTATCCCATTTTTGATAACACTGTTTATCAAAAATATCTCTATAACAATAAGTTAGTTTTCTCTAGACTAGATAGTTTGATATAACCCGATTTAGCTAAGAGGCAAATTATGTCTATTATTCATCTTGAATTTGAAAAGCCTATTGTTGAATTAGACGAGAAAATAGATGCATTACTTGCATTCAAACAGTCTCAAGATGAAACAACGGCAGTTGATATAGACGAAGAAATCGCCAAACTTCGCCAAAAAAGCCTTTCATTAACACGCTCTATATTTTCTGATTTAGGGGATTGGGAGATAGTACAGTTAGCACGTCATCCTATGCGCCCTTATACATTAGATTATATCAAAGCTATTTTTACTGATTTCCAAGAGTTGGCCGGCGATCGTGCTTATGCTGATGATAAAGCGATTGTTGCAGGGTTAGCGCGTTTAGATAGAAAACCAGTGATGATTATCGGTCAACAAAAAGGGCGAGACACTAAAGAGAAAGTAAAAAGAAACTTTGGTATGCCATCACCAGAAGGTTATCGGAAAGCATTACGTCTGATGAAAATGGCTGAACGCTTCCATTTACCAGTGATTATTTTTATTGACTCCGCGGGTGCTTATCCGGGGGTTGGTGCTGAAGAGCGGGGGCAATCAGAAGCCATAGCACGAAATATTCTTGAAATGTCCCGATTAAAAACACCGATAATTTGTACAATAACAGGGGAAGGTTTTTCTGGTGGTGCATTAGCAATAGGTGTGGGGGATCGAGTAAATATGTTGCAATATAGTACTTATGCTGCCATATCGCCCGAAGGCTGTGCCTCTATTTTATGGAAAAATGCTGATAAAGCACCTATTGCCGCCCAAACCATGGGAATGACGGCACCTAAATTACAGGCATTGGGTATTATAGACTCAATTATTCCTGAACCATTGGGAGGCGCACATCGCCACTACCAGCAAGCGGCTGAATTTGTAAAAAAACAGCTTCTCGCAGATTTAACAGAATTGAATAGTTATTCTAAAGAAAAACTGCTTGAAAAACGTTATCAAAAATTAATGTCCTATGGTTATTGTTAATTCTTTTCAAGTGAGAGAGCAATCAATGTTACACTGCCTATATTCAATACTCCCCATATAGGCAGTATTTTTATGTCAATTGACCTTAATTTATTACGTATTTTTTCTGCGGTTGCAGAGCAAGCACAGTTTGCCAGTGCTGCACGATCGCTTTCTATGCCAACATCTAATGTCAGCAGGGCAATAAAACAGCTAGAACAACAGCTTAACTGCCGATTAATTGATAGAACCACGCGAAAAATGCGTTTAACTGAGCAAGGGAAAATCTTGTATCAGCAAGCCAAAAAGACCTTATATGAATTAGATAATGTTGTAGAACATATAACGAGTGATGGCCCATTAACAGGAACCTTTAGACTTACGATACCCAGTGAATATGGTAGTGAGTTACTTGCCGATATTTTAGCGGATTTTGCTGCACTTCATCCTAACTTAACCATTCAATGTGATACGCAGCTAATGCCAAGAAATGTTATAGAAGATGATATTGATTTACTTCTAACATTTCATCGTGGCCAATTAGCCGATAGTAGCTACCATTCACGTCTCATAAAGTCGTGGCGTAGTATTGTTGTTGCCTCAGAGAGCTTATTAGCAAAAACGGGTATCCCTACAGATATTGAACAACTAAGCCAATTACCTTGTATTTCCAGTTTAAGTGCATTAGAAGGGCAACCGTGGATCTTTATTGATAAAGAGCAGAACCCTGTAAAAGTGACAATTAATAGCTGTTATCGTGTAAATAGTGCTATCTTAGCCAAAGCTGCCGTATTAAAAGGTTTAGGTTTTGCTATTTTAGCTGAACATTGTTGCCTTGATGCGATAAAGGCAGGCAAATTGCGAGCTATTTCTTTTCCTCAACAGCCCGCATCAATTAGTTTAGTCGCGATATATGCAAGTCGTCGTTCGCTTTCACGTAATATTGAACATTTTCTTGCATTTTTAACTCAGCGTTTATAATAATTAATCCGCTATCTGCTGAGAAAGTGCACCTTGTTTCTCTTTGCAAGGAAAAAGCATAATAAACAGAGTAATAAAACAGGAAAGTCCTGCGGTTAGCATGGCATAGGCAAATCCTGAATTAAATGCTTCAGGTAATAGGGCAACCAACTGATTATCTAGGGAAGCGGTTTTATTTTCTGTTACTAACGTAATAATATTAATCGGTTCTGCCACTATTCCTAATGCTTGACTTTGTATCATCATATAATTAATTGCTTGCTGTATCATTAATGTACCTAATAACGCAATTCCCATTGTCATACCGGTTTGTCTTAATGCATTCATGGTTGCAGACGCCATGCCCGAGCGGGACGGTGCTACACTTTTCATCACTAAAACCCCTATTGCGGGTGTCGCTAATCCCATTCCTGCACCTAAGATAAATAAATAGCTTCCTGTTATTGTGTAAGAGCTATTTGTTGCTAATGTTGCCAATAAACAAGAAGATATTGCAATCAACAAAAAGCCAAAGATCATTAATTTTCTGACAGATATATAACGAGAGAACCGTCCAAATAACATAGAAAAAAGAGCCATGGCGATAAACTCAGGAGCCATTCTTAAACCTGTTTCTAATGCACTCCAGCCTTGTGCTTTTTGTAGGAAAAAAGCGATAAAAAAGACATTACTATAAGTGGCAAATCCCAAAGTAAAAGAGGAAAGGTTATATTGGAAAAACGAGCGATCTTTAAATAACGATAGCGGTAATAACGGGCGTTCAATACGTTTTTCGACTATAACAAACAGGGTAATAAAAATCAGACCGACAATTAATGCGAATACAGTACGATAATCAGACCAACCTACAGAGCCAGCTTCAATAAAACCATAGGTTAGTAAACCTAATCCCAAGATACTGGTTAATTGTCCTAGGGGATCTAACGCAACATCCTCAGGATCGGCACTTTCACTTAATCCATACCAGCCTAGTAATACTGTAATAGCACCAATAGGAATATTAATAAGAAATATACTTGCCCAACCACTGGCATGAACTAATGCACCACCAAGGATAGGGCCAATAATCAGTGATAATGCACTAACCGAAGACCAAATACCAATAATACGGATACGTTCAATATCAACAGGAAAGGCATGTGTAATAAGTGATAATGCGCCAGGAATAAGGGCTGCAGCTGCAATACCTTGAATAATACGCCCAAGGATTAATATTTCATGTTGTTGTGCAATAGCACAGATAAGGGAGCCTAGAGTGAAAATAATCACCCCCCAGAGCCACACTTTTTTTCGTCCGAAACGATCACTTAATGGCCCGGAAGACAAAATACAAGCTGATAGACATAGTGCATAAGCATCCACAATCCACTGTAATGTAGCCATATTGGCATTAATATCATTCTGAATAGTAGGTAGAGCAACATTGACGATACTAATATCAAGAGTGGCCATAAATGTGCCTAAACAGATAGCACAAATAAGTGACAACCGTTTTGTATAACTCATAAGTTTTATTACCTTTATGGTGAAATAATAGTAGTATCATAATATCCGACTGACCGTCGGTCAATCAATTGATGATAATAAGTTTCATTTACGGTTATTGTGGCTATTCTCAATATGGAGTACCCTTTAACAGCCACTTAGAGGGAGATGAGCAATGTCATTAGAAGAAAAAAATATCGATAAACCAAGAACAAAGCCAGCCGAAGTTCGTTTAGAAGAGTTAATGAACGCCGCAGAAACACTATTTCTTGAAAAAGGATTTGATGCCACAACCGTCAGCGATATTGTAAAACAAGCGGGGGTCGCTAAAGGAACGTATTATCACTATTTTACGGCAAAAACAGATATTCTCGACGCACTGCGAACTCGATATATGGATTGGTATATTGATAAAGTTGAGCAAGCAATGGCAAGCTGCCAAATTCAAGATTTTCGCGCTAAATTAAAACAGTGGTGTGAAACTAGCGTTATTGCTTATGTTGAAAAACAAGAATTACACGATATGCTTTTTCATCAAGTCTTTCATCAAAGCGGTAATATTCATGAAAATAGAGCGCTACAGCAGTTACAAAAGATATTAATGGGGGGGACAGAGAATAAAACGTGGCAAGTCCTACAGCCTGAATTAACCTGCACGCTTATTTATCATGGTATGCATGCTGCCGTTGATAATTTAGAACACAGTACGGAATACACATCACAAACATTAGGTGCGCTATTATATCGACAATTTACACAATTATTAAGTTAACCAGACTATTAAATAATGAATATTCGGGTTGTTGATATAAAATAAGCGTGACACTGTCACAAAAAAGAAAATTGGGCGCGATTAACAACCGAAATCATTTGTGGTGTTTCTAATATTGTTGCATCACTTTTATACGGTTGTCTGTTTCTTAGCAACATAACCATAAGGTAGGACTTCAAAAGAGCAACATGATAATTTCATCAAAAATGAAAGGGGATTATGATTGACTCGTGGTTGGTAACATACAACAACAGAATGTTAAATTTCAAACAAAAAAACATGTATTAATCTTTATATATTTAAATACCACATGAAATTAATATTACCTATATTTTTAATATAATGATGTAATTAAAAGATAAAATAAAATATTTTCCCAATATAAATAAAGAGAAGCATTTCAATTAATATGTAATTATCATTAAGGTGTTATATGAGTAAATTAACAATTGGTGGAGTAAATATATCAACTTCGCAAATAAACAAATTATCACACGCATCTAAAGCTAGAGATGCAATGTCTATTTGGGAAAAAATAAAAGACTGGTTTAATCATGGTCAAAAAGAACATGTGCTTAACTTACTTTATCATACCTATTTCAATCCTAAAAATTCAATATTTGATAAGGTTGATAGCTTTGCAGAATTATATTCTATGACAGGGGCGCAATATAAAGATAATTTTCATTTATATTTAAAAGATGGTTATGATTTAAAAATGAAATTTGTTATAAAAAACGTTTATAATGGTGAGGTATCATTAGATAATTTAATTAAAGACATGATAGATCGGATACATAATAAAAATCCAAGTATAAAAGAAGATATAGAAAATATAAGAAGTTATATAAAAAAAAGACTGCATGAAATTCCTAATGAAGCCAATTATGATATTAATCAATACAATGTCTATTTATCCCAGATAAAAAACGACTTACTACCAAATAATTATTTTAACGTAGAGCGTTATTTGGATGGTGTAACA
>NZ_CAWQOK010000010.1:0-66573 GCF_963896075.1 Proteus sp. G4415 | reverse complement strand
TTTATAAGATGGGTAGTCTTATATAAGGTTATCCATCTTGGATGAATTTATATATTTATCTGTGGATATTATATAAATATAATAATTTAAAAGGTATAGTCCGTTTAGACTATACCTTTAGTGTTATTTTATCGAGCAATTAATGCAAATACCCCCCAGCCTAAGTATTCTCGTGTAAAACTAACATGACGTTTAGGGGCTATGGTCAATTCTGTTCGAATTTCTTGAGCAAAATCATCGGCACTATTTTTGTCAAGCCAACGGCGCATAGTCATCCATTTAGCAGCTTCATATCTATCCCAACCCTCTTGATCTGCCAGTACCATTTCGACTAGATCGTATCCTTGATTGTCGAAAGAGACAACAAGCTCAGATAAAGTTAAAAAATCTGATATGGATGAAGCACCACAAGCTTGTGCTATCTCTTGTGTTGTTGGAATTTGCCGCCAATATGGTTCTCCGATAAGAATAAGCCCACCTGTTTTAATACTTTTTGCGAGTAGCTCGATAGTTTCAATTACACCACCAGCAATCCAAGTTGCTCCTATGCATGCTGCTATATCACATTTTTTATCACTAATATAATCTGAGGCATCATGATGGATAAAATGCACTCGATGGCTGACGCCTAACTCTTCTGCTCTAGATTTTGCTTGTAGAGTAAACAGCGGGCTTATATCGATGCCAATACCTGTAATATTGTAATCGTGAGCCCAAGTACATAGCATTTCACCAGAGCCACTTCCGAGATCAAGAATTTGCCAGTTTTCTTTCATTCGTAATACTCGACCTAAGGTGGCATATTTCTCTGGTGTGAAAGGGTTATGAATACGATGCTCACTTTCGCTAATAGTGAAAATACGAGGAATATCCATTTTAATTTCCTTTAATTGTTATAAAAGAGAGTGTGGACATTATTAAACCTAGTAATATTATTGATATAATATTACTATCTAACTGATTTAATTTGCTTTTTAATTTTTTTAGAAAGGTAAGCTTATACGTTAGGACATCTAGATTTTGGCAATAATCTTTAATAAGAGTGATACAACTAGCTATAGCGCCAATAAACGTAAATTGGGTAGAAATAAGTAAAGAATAGTATTTTTGATGTGATGGATCCATACTAGAAAACCTGTTTAATCATCATATGCAATATAAGCAAACATATTGTGGTGCTTGCATGAGAATACAGCGCATTGAAACCAGCTATTCGCCCTAAAAGGTCGAAATAGTGGTTATTAGATGATTACATTTTCCAGCATCAAAGCCTCAGATAGGAATTAAAGGTTGTTTACACTAGGACATTTTCATCGATTTTTTAGATTTGTAAATGCGTAAGTCTGTAAAGTGTGAGCCGGATGATAGTTTTATTTTGGTTGAGCCATCTATTTACAATATATCAAAGTAAAAGATAGTGAACAGGGGAACCCCGGACCTTGGCCGACGCTTATCTTGCAGACCAAACTATTTCATGTGGTGTTTTATCAGGTGTATCGTAAAACCTTGTCCTCAGTGAAGAGAGTAGTGCAGAAGCTATGTTTAATAAGAATACAAAATAACTGGTTATAAAAACAGTACTTGCTTGTGTTGTGTCCGTGATTATCTTATTATTTCTAAATCGTGGGTGACTTATTACTTACCATACTAAATTTTATCAATACCTAGGGTATACAGGTATTAAACTTATTATTTTGATAATGTGTATCTATATAGGAGGATGAGTGAAAGGCAAAAGAGTTGTTATTGTTCATGGCTATACTGCATCTCCCAAGGATAATTGGTTTCCATGGTTGAAAGAAGAGCTTGGATCATTAGGATATGATGTCAGTATACCTATGATGCCTGAGCCTAATCATCCTAACCCTAATGAGTGGCAACAAAAACTTGCCGATGAAAACATAATACTTGATAAAGATACTATTCTTATTGGGCATAGTCTGGGATGTATAACTTTATTACGTTTTCTTTCTGAACAGGCTTGTGAAGATATAACAATAGGCGGGTATATTTTAGTCGCTGGTTTTAATAGTGAACAAAAAACTTTACCTGAGTTGAACTCTCATATTTATAATAACCTGAATTATAGTAAGTTAATTAAAATATCGGATAAAAGGGTATCATTAATATCATCCAATGATTGGATTGTGAGTCCTGATTCATCCAAAAAATTAGCTAGTCAATTACAAACTCAAATTGTTATTGAAGAAGATGCGGGACATTTTCTTGATAAAGAAGGCTATATTAAATTGCCAGTCATGCTTGATATTTTTAAATATATGCTGAATCAATATAAGCTATAAATACAATATCAGAATATTCGTCAATTGGTTTTTATCAGTCATTTAAATAAAAGAAAGAAAAGTCGCCTTTACCTTTATAAAAGGCGACTGTTTACTCAGCGTGTGGTGTTATTTAATGGCTTTTCTGTGAAACTAAAAGCCCAATCCCTGCACTAGCTAATAAACTTGAGCACATACGATTGAACACTTTTTTAGCATGTGGTTTTTTTAGCAACTTTTTCATGTGTAAGCCTAACCAAGCGTAGAGCATTATTGCAATAAACTCGAGTAACAAGAATAAAGAACCAAGTATTAGAAACTGGGAACTAGCCGGTAATTGTGGGCTAACGAATTGCGGAAGAAAGGCCGTAAAGATAAGTATTGCCTTTGGATTTCCTGCTGCAATAAAAAACTCTTGCCTTGCTAATAAGGTTATTACTCGTAATTAAGATGAAGCACTTGGAATGGTTGCACAGCATTTAGGTATGTTGAAAAAATAGAATTAACTGGTGCCGATGGTGAACCAATTCAAGCAACTGGGATTGGCCTAGGGCACCTAAGTTTTGAATAACTAATGAAGTTGAGGAGTAAAGATAGAAATTAAATGGGCAGCATTATTAAAAGCTCCGTTCCTGATGAAGTTATATCAGTAACACCTGCTTTTTTAGCTTCTTCACGTAAATTTGTAGAGGCCCAATTACCGCAGAAAATGAAAATTGGAGTTTGAATTTTAAGATCTCTTATTTTTTTGTAAGAGTTATGCTAGCTCGATCGTCTTCGGGTCTCCCCATATCTGATATTATAACATCAAAGTTATTGCTTTTTATTTTTTCAATGGCATCACTTGTTGAAAGTGAAGTATCTACATCTATATGATTTATTTTTAGTGTTTCAATCAAATAGCTATTATTTGAAGGGTTATCATCAACCCATAAGACCTTTTTTTTCATTGGAATATTAGGCAGTGAAATTTTTTCTGAATTAGGATGTAATGTGTGTATTTTCTTTCCCATTTCAACAAGTTTAGATTGTAGATCTAGAATAATGTGACCTTGTTGTATTGAATTTTCTTTCAAATTTAGTTCAAATCCTGAAATTTTTATATTTAACTTGCCATCAAAGAAAGTATCTATTAGCTTTAATAGATGCTTTCTAAAATAAAAAATTAAAAAACATACAATCAATGGCCATAATAAAGAAGATATTACCACATTCCCGTTTTCTGGCCATGACGCAAGCATTACGCGATTTATATCAGAAGAAAAAAGGTAGTTTCTTTACAACTAAAAGATGATAGAGATTACCTCGCCTATACAGGCGAGGCTTATAACTATTATTAAATATTCTTTTGGAGTTCTTTACGGGTTGCTGTGGCAATAAATCCGCTACGACTCCCATATTCAGGATTTGTTTTTACGATAGTATCGATGCGACTCAATAATCGATGTGGCAATGTGATATTAATACGCTCTGCTCGTCCGTCGTATTTATCCATATCAACATCAACTAAAAGCCATATTCCATTATTGTAATCACCACTAGAATTAATTAAATGCTCTTGTTGAGATTTTGGAGAGGGGATATCTAAACCCTTCTCGCTTAACAATTCAAAATGGGCATCAATAGCGCTCCTCGCATCTGCGTGAGCTTCTTCAATACTGTCCCCCGCAAAGATGCAACCATCAATATCAGGGAACCAGCCACTTGCGCTACCATCTTCATCAATTTCAATAAAGGCTGGATATAACATAATTTCATCTCCATAAAGAGCGCGCCCTATATGAGCGCATTCTTAATTAATTTTTCAGTTTGGCACTTTTAATAATTTGATTTAATGTTCCTTTTTTTAAATCTTTTCTTGGATGCGGTACTGTTACAACAAAAGAAAAATCAGGGTGAGTAAATTGATGATGACTTCCTTTTATTCTATCAAGTATCCATCCGTTTTTTTCTAACAACTTAATCAGTTCCGAACTTTTCAAACTCCCTCCATTCCGTCAACTGATATACACACTATACACACTAAGACGTAGGCAATCAAATATTTTGTGTGTATGGTGTGTATTTTATTATCTATAATAAAAGATTTGCCATGTAGCCGTTTAAAAGAAAAAATTGCAGAGCAGATTTCACCGCCACAGAGGTCAGCATTCACAACTGACTTATATCCTGCGCTGGCGCGAGAACAAGGCTTTGATGGGATTGATTTACCCCAGCCCACAATTGCAGGTGTTGCGATGGATAGCATTGATAGCTATGTGCCCTCATTTAAAGGGGAACAAGTTTACGGTGTGCCAGAGTCACAGGCCTCATGGTATGCCTCACAAATGTTTATCGGCAACAATATGTGTGCGGTTATCGCTAAACACTGGCTGGTGGATAAAGCCTGTAATATGCCCGCGCGTGATGCGATACGTCAGGGTTACGATATTGATTGTGATAACGACGATGATCGTGCTATCAGTAAAAAGCATCGCAAACGAGATAAAAATACCGCATTACACATCAGCTTAAAGAGCAGGTTCACTTTGGGCATGTATACGGTGATCGTTTAGCATTATTCGTTGTGGAGACATCAAATCCGAAAGAGTGGTATGAAAACCCGTTTAATATCGATGGTGTGACCAAAGGCATGTACAAGGGGATTAAACAGATTGATCCACAATGGGTAACACCTGATTTAACGGACGCCAATGTTCAAGATCCTGCCAGCATGGATTTCTACGAACCAACCTATTATGTGATTGGTGGGCGCAAGTATCACAAATCTCACTTTATTAAGTTTGTACCGTTTCCTGTGCCGAATGTCTTGAAACCAATGTACAACTACTTTGGTGTTTCTATTCCTGAGCGCATTTATGAGTGACACACTATGCAACGGCTGGAAGTAGTTACACAAAAGCGGAAAGTGACGGGCGTTATCAAGGTTAGGGAAATTATCAACTAGCGGGCAATTATGCGCTAGTAGGTGCTTCGTATACTAAGGCTGAGTCTGACGGTAAATATCAGCCTAAAGGGAATTATGTCCCAGTAGGCAGTAGTTATACTAAAAATGAATCTGATAATCGATATAAAAAACTAGGTAATTTAAAACAGTTTAAAAAAACTGCGTCAACAGTTAATGCAGATAAAACAATAGTTAAATTCGAATCAAATATGATTGGTAAACAGCTTTTTGCTACTGCTAGCGATAATAGAGCATATCCTGTCACTGTGTTACCACCTCCTTATCAATCTCTCATTTTATGGTATGGTGGCAATCAGCTCTGGGGGACAACAGTCACTACTCTAGTGACGGTAAAACATTAACAATACACCATCCGGGTTATACTGGGCCTACCGATATGTATGTCTTGGAATAAAATAGAATGACTTAAAATTTTTATCATACGGACACCGATAGAGTGTCCGTTATTGAGAATTATAAATTAAGTAATTTACTTTTTTGTTCTTGGAACTCTTCTTCTGTCAGTACGCCACTTTCTTTTAGTTTTCCTAATTTTTCTAATTTTGATAGCAAGTCATCACCACTGTTATTTGAAGATTGCGATGAAGAGTTATTTTTTTTAGATAGGATAATATCAACTAGTGGTTGTACTGAGTTTTTTTGTAGTGTACCAATTTCATAAATAGTACCAGGAGTATTTATTTTTATTTTACCTCCTGTCAATCCGGAAGATGAGTCAATAGAAGTAATTGCATCATAGTTTACTGAAGATAAATCAACTTTTTTATGGAAAATCCCACTTTTTTTATGCAGAAAAATAATTCGTTTATTTGTAGGTATGATCAACCAAATATTAGATTTTACGATTCCGCTATTAACACATAAAACTGTTTCATCATTATTTAATAATTCAGGTAATCTAGTAAATATATCAAAAACACCCATTGTTGATTTATAACTTGTTAATGCTGTAAGTCGATTAAACTCTTCTTTTAATTGTTTTTTATCGCATTGTTTTAAGTCCATTATAATCTCTCTTTTTATCTAAACACTAAAGAAAATTTAATAGAAATAGATACTAACAAACTCCTAAGTAACAAGCGAGAAAGATGGTTTTAAATTACTCAAACTACATAAGTTTTTTATGTTTTTTGATGTTAGTACCATATTTTTATGATTGAAATACCTCCCCAACTTCTCAAACAAATCCCTCGCCACAGCCTCCGTCATATACGTCCTCATCGGTTCCTTACGAACATTCTTCATTTCAAACGTATTCTTATCAAACCTTGGATCAGAAAAGAAAATATCCATAAACAGATAGCCACGAGGGTTATCTGCAGATAAGCGAGCCTCTTCTAATTGAGCAATATATTCAGCGTTATTGATTTCAAGCTTAATCATAGCATCACCTATTTAACTGTGTTTTTATACAGTAATTTATATAAGGTAACGAATAGAATAGCAAGGAGAAAAGGGCAATTTTATGAGCTAAAGAAAGGGAGATTTTGAGAGATGATCTGTCGTCGTTTTACCAGAGTTTTACCAGTGGTAAATCCCAGACATAAAAAAACCAACCGTAAGTGGTTGGTTTTCTTAAATAAAAATGGTCGGCATGATAGGATTTGAACCTACGACCCCTGACACCCCATGACAGTGCGCTACCAGGCTGCGCTACATGCCGATTGTGCTTAGTATATTACTGTTTTTTACTGCTAAAGCAACCCCTTAGATACTTAACTGCTGTATTTTTATTCATTATAGTGACGTCAGTTGTTATTAACTTTTTACTTATAGTCTTTTTTTAATACTAACGCTCAATAAATCGTTTTTGCTCAGCCAGTACTTGCAATAATAGGCGTAAATCAGGTTTGGCGGATTGGATCTCTTTGCCTGATTTATCAAACAAAGCATATCTGCCATGTTTATCTATCATTAACGTATTATCTTGTAAAAAGACCACTAGAGTTTCATTATCACCAGTAAAAATCCAAGGGTGATTACGCGTATTAGCAAATAGATCTTCGCCTTGAGAATAGTTATCTGCAGGGCTAATAACACCTAATACATGTTGCATTAGCGTTGTCATTATATCTTGGTGGCTGGTTAGTTTATCTAGTTTTTGTGGTGTAACATTAGGCCAATGTATTACCAGTGGAACCTGCGATTGGCTTAAGTTAAAAGTGTCTTTGTTAACAAGCCATTGGCTATCTTGTTTATCATTGTTCTGATGATAATTTGACGTTACGACCACAACGGTATTATCAAGTATGTTGCTTTCTTTTAAAGTAGTAAAAATGGTCTCTAATTGACTATTTAACTGTGCTTGAGAAGCTGATGTATGCTTATCACCGTTGATTTGTAAGAAAGAGAACCAAGGTGTGCTTTGTTTATTTTTTAACAACCATGAACGCCAACTATTAATCGTTGTGTCGTTATCCTCACTACGTGAAGTAGGTAGTGAGTAATCAGCCAGCACCGCTTGTGTAAATAATGGCGATTTAAATCCGTTAGTTGAAAATAGTGCTAATTGATAGTGACGATAATTTAAAGCGTCAAAGAGCGCTGAGTTTTTGCGGCTACTTAACACACTATCCAAGTAAGACGGTGAAATGCCATAAAATAATCCAAACAGCGCCGTTTCGTTATTTATGCCTGCTGAATAGTGCTGAGAGAAAGAGAGGTTATTATCAGCAAATTGTTGCAAGCTCGGTAGTTTGGCAATGTCTTCATTACCTAATCCATCAACCACAATCATAAGTAAGTTATATGAGCTTTCATCTTTAGAATAATCAAGAGGTGCAAGCGGGTAGGTGATACTTTGAGCCGCAGGATTACCCTCGCTCATTAAACGCTGCTCATACTCAGATTGATTAATAAAACCATGCCGTTCAAGGAATTTACGTGCAGTCATTGGGTAAGACAGTGGTAAGTTTGCACGTTGCATAGTAATAGGGCGATAAAAATTAGCATCTGCCCAAATAGACATAGAGTGGGATAAAATAAAGCAACTAATAAATACACAGGCTAATGGTTTTCCCCATCGCTGGCGGTTTAAGCTGCGCAGCTTTTGCCAACTCCATGTAGCAAATAGCATTTCGATAAGAAAGATAATGGGGATGCCAATAAAGATAAGTTGCCATTCTCGCGCCATTTCACCTTCATCTGGATTGATAACCAAATCCCAAACCAACTGGGTCAAATGAAGTTGAAATTGCTGGTAAACAGCTATATCAAAAATAAGTAATGTCAATCCTGCGCTAGCTAAGGCGCAGGATATCACCCTAAGTAATCGTTGCGAAACTACCACAAAGGTCAACGGAAAAAGAATAAGGATATAAATAGCAAACACGATAAAACTAAAATGGCCCATCCAACTGACAATAGCGTAAAGACGACCTGCAAAGGTACTTGGCCAATCAGCAATAAACAGGTAACGGCTTCCAAGCAAAAGACTTAGAATAATATTAAACAGCGCAAACCAGTGACCCCAACTGATCATTTGGGATACTTTTTCACGATAGGACTGATTTCTCGTTACCATGTCTATAAATATTTCTGTGTTTATTAGTGAATATTGCCTTCATCAATTGAAGCACGTAAAGCGTGAACAAAAGAGTCTGCAATCAGCATTCGTTGAGCAGGGGCAATACTTGTATTGATTAAGTTTGTCACCATGTTCCCCAACACCATCAAAGAAAGATCTGTAGGAGTATGATGTTTTTCAAGAACGCTGACAAGTTCTGCAAGTAATTGCTCAACTTGTTCATCACTATAACGGGATTTTTGTGGCATAAAATCTGAATTCCTACTAAATGGATAAAACGCTATATGTTACCGCAAGGCGTGTTATTTTTCTGCTATTAAATTAATTATTTTGCGGTTATACCCCTTGATAGTAAAAGTAGGGGATGTTTGAATACGCGCACAAAAAGAATCGGGATAAAGGAGGGCGCCCATGAGTCTAGATATTAACCAGTTAGTCTTGCACCAACTTATTAAGCGTGATGAGCAGACATTAGAAGTGGTACTTCGTGATTCACTCTTAGACATTGAGCCGGTTGTTCAAGAGATGGTCGAAGAGTTACATCGTGTTTATAGTGCAAAAAGTAAAGCCTATGGTTTATTTAATGAAGAGAGCGAATTAGCTCAAGCATTACGTTTACAACGTCAAGGTGAAGAAGAATTTTTAGGTTTTTCTCGTGCAGCGACGGTTAGACTTAAAGATGAGTTAGCGAAATACCCTTTTGCTGAAGGGGGAACGGTTCTTTTTTGTCATTATCGTTATCTCGCGGTGGAATATTTATTAATCGCTGTATTGAATAGCTGTAATAGCATGTGGGTCAATGACAGTCTTGATGTATCTTCAACACGCTATTTAGATATTCCTCATGCAGATATTATCGCTCGTATTGATTTAACTGAATGGGAAACTTCACCCGATTCTTTACGTTATTTAACCTTCTTAAAAGGGCGTGTAGGACGTAAAGTTTCAGATTTCTTTATGGACTTTTTAGGGGCGCAAGAAGGTTTAAATACTAAAGTACAAAATAAAGGCTTATTACAAGCGGTTGATGACTTTTGTGAAGCATCAGACATGAATAAACAAGAGCGCCAAACTTGTCGTGAACAAGTCTACAGCTATTGTAATGAGCAATTGCAATCGGGTGAAGAGATTGCATTAACTGAACTTGCACAAGAGTTACCGCCATTAGGTGATCAAAACTTTGCACAGTTTACAGAAGAAAAAGGGTATGAATTAGCGGAAACTTTTCCCGCAGATCGCAGTACATTACGCCAATTAATGAAGTATTCAGGAAGTGGTGGGGGGTTAACGGTTAATTTTGATGCGAAACTGTTGGGAGAAAGAATTTTTTGGGATCCTGCTACCGATACACTGACGATAAAAGGAACTCCACCTAATTTACGCGACCAGTTACAGCGTAGAGTCTCAGAAAAATAGGCAATAGATAGAAACAAATAACGCCACATTAAGTGGCGTTACATGCTCGGCGTCCCGAAAAATAAAGCTCGAAGGTTGGCTTATTAAGCGCGCAGGAAGTCAATATGAGTAATTTTTGGCTTATACTCGTGACGTTGCACTGCTTTAACTTTAACTTTAGTTGCTTTACCATCGATAACGAGGTTAACGAAATCAGCGTAGAACTCAGATTTGTGTTCTTGGTTGATAACTTCGTTGTGATCTAAATCGATAGCGATTGGCTCTTCATTTCCGCCATAAACGATAGCTGGAAAACGGTTAGCCACACGCAGGCGGCGGCTCGCACCCTTACCCTGCTCTTTACGTACTGTTGCATTAATAGTTAACATCTTTTTTCTCTTATGAAAAAGAAAATACATACTTGTTACAGGCGACCCAGCAACAAGCTCGAGATTTGGTTTATCTAAAAACAGATAAAGCGGGGCGCATTTTAACGAAAAAGCACTCTAACAGCAAATATAAATCGACTTTAATATAAGGTATCTGCTTTACGAAAGCGTCCATGATAGTCAAATAACTTATTACGAATTTGCCAAAAGCCATCTTTTTTATTTTTTTGTGCCACAATAAAGTCAGGATAACGTAATAAATCAAACTGATTAATAATATCTTGAGCGTTATGCCATACAAAAGGAACGCCAGGGGCGCGCTGGTGTTCGCGTAAAAACTTGAGTTCAAATACTTTACGTTGGGCAGGCGTTTTTAAACGAAATCGTTCTGAAACAGAAGTACCTTCTTCATCATAATAGTTGATTTTAAGCCACTCACCTTTTTCATCTTGACCACTGAGTAATTGCATTCCTCCACAGCGAAGGATAAGGGCGCCTTTTAGCTTTAAAGCAGCTTTGAGCATATCATCAGGATCAACTAGGATTTCATTACAGTGCACACAACGCCGTGCGGCGATATCATTTTCTTCATTACAGTGTGGGCATAATTTAAAACGAAAGCGATAATCACACTGTTTTTTTTGTCCTTGCTCATCAAGCTCCCAACCTTGGCAACGTCGCCCATAGTGCTCAATAATATCGCCATCTGCATCAACTATGCCCCAGAAAGTGTTAGCGAATTGACAGAGAGGACAAAACACTTGTACCGGTTTGCTATTTGGATTGGGCTTTTTACTACCCACTTCAGGAAGATAAAGGTCGTGAGGGTTACCTGCATAATCTAAGATTAAACATTCTGTTTTTCCTGCAAATAACCTTAATCCTCGTCCTACTATCTGTTGATATAAACTGACGGACTCCGTTGGACGTAAAATAGCAATTAAATCAACATGGGGCGCATCAAAGCCTGTGGTTAATACAGCAACATTAACCATATAACGTAGCTGTTGCTGTTTAAACTGTGAAATTAATGCGTCACGCTCAGAAGAGGGGGTCTCAGCACTGACTAACGCGGCTTGTCCTTGGGGTAATAATGTGAAGATTTCTGTCGCATGTTCGACTGTTGCCGCAAATATCATCACACCACGGCGTTGTTCACCGTATTCAATTATCTGTGACACAATATGGGGTGTAATACGCTGTTGTTTTTTTACTTCGCGATTGAGATCTTCTTGATTAAAAATACCATTTTGGCTAGTTCTAACTTGGCTAAAGTCATATTGCAAAATAGGCATATCTAAACGTGTTGGTGGGACTAAGAAATGGTGACTTATCATGTAGCGTAAAGGCAATTCATAAATACAGTCACGAAAAAAACAATTGTCATCCCCTTTTACCATACCGTGATAGTGATATTGGTAAATCCAACCAGTCGGTAAACGATAAGGAGTAGCAGTTAATCCTAAGATGCGTAATTGGGGGTTAATGGTTTGAAGTTGTTTGATCACTTGTTGGTATTGGCTATCTTCAGACAGACTAATACGGTGACATTCATCAATAATTAATAGAGAAAAAGCATGCTCAAACTGCGATAAGTTACGTGCTACCGATTGCACACTGCCGAAAACAACTTTGCCTCGACTCTTTTTTTGCTGTAATCCGGCGGCATAAATATCCGCAGATAGACCATAGGCTTCATATTTGCTATGGTTCTGCTCTACTAATTCCTTTACATGTGCTAGAACTAATACCCGCCCACGTGCTCTTTTAGCAAGTTCGGCAATGACTAAGCTTTTTCCAGCACCGGTAGGTAATACAATAAGTGCTGGTGTTTTATGTTGGCGAAAATAAGTGATTGTCGCGTTAACCGCGTCAAGCTGATAAGGTCTGAGTGTAAAAGCCATAACCATACATCAAAAGCAAAAACAGAGCACCAGCGTAGCACTTTTTAGCGGTGAGTGCGAACAGAAAGACTGTAATTAAATACAGTGAAAGGCTAAATGATTTAAGGGTAAATTAATTAGTTGTTTTATTGTTAATATTCATTTTTAATAGATGCCTCATATCAGATGGTACTCTTCCATTTTTCAGAGAAATTCATGCGATTAGATAAATTTTTATCCCAGCAATTGGGGATTAGCCGTAATTTAGTAGCTCGTGAACTTAGAGCGGGGCTTGTGACTATAGATGGTGAAATGGTAAAAACAGGTGCGACTAAAATCACACCTGAACAAGAAGTTGCTTATGATGGCAATGTGTTGACACAAATTTTAGGCCCGCGTTATTTTATGTTGAACAAACCTATTGGTTATGTGTGTTCAACGGATGATCCTGTTAACCCCACCATTCTTTATTTTATTGATGAGCCACTAGCACATAAATTACATGCTGCGGGGCGTTTAGATATAGATACTACAGGGTTAGTGTTATTAACCGATAATGGTCAATGGTCTCATCGTATAACGGCACCTAAACATCACTGTGAAAAAACGTATGTCGTAACGTTGGAACAGCCTATTGCTATGGATGTCGCTGAGAAATTTAAAACAGGTGTCCAGTTAAATGGCGAAAAAGAATTGACTAAGCCTGCGACATTGGAAGTAATAACACCGACTGAGGTAAAACTGACCATCAGTGAAGGGAAGTACCATCAAGTTAAACGTATGTTTGCTGCGGTGGGTAATCATGTTGTCGCGTTACATCGAGAGCGTATCGGTGATATCACATTAGATGATGCTTTAGCGCCAGGAGAATACCGACCGCTAACAGAAGAAGAAATCAATAGCATTCATCTACCTAAATAATAATTATATTTTGTCGTTTTTTGGAGTTTAACTGCGTGCAAGAGCAACGTCCGTCGTACTTTAGCCTCATTTTAATATTGGGGCTTATTTCCATGCTTATGCCACTGGCTATCGATATGTATCTGCCAAGTTTACCTACTATAGCACGAGATTTTGGCGTGCCTGGTGGCCAAGTTCAGATGACATTAAGTAGCTATATCTTTGGTTTTGCTATTGGACAAATGGTCTATGGGCCGATGGCAGATAGTCTAGGGCGTAAACCGGTTATTCTAGGTGGTGTGATTGTTTTTGCATTAGCATCGAGCGCTTGTGCACTATCTGACTCGATCGATATGCTAATTGGTATGCGTTTTCTACATGGATTTGCTGCCGCCGCTGCAAGTGTTGTCATTAATGCTTTAATGCGGGATATGTTTTCAAGAGATGAGTTCTCAAGAAGCATGTCATTTGTTGCATTAGTCATGACGATTGCTCCATTATTAGCGCCATTATTTGGTGCTTGGGTGATGAACTGGTTCTCATGGCATGCTATTTTTTGGAGTATTGCTATTGCGGCGATCATTGCTGCTGCATTAATTGCGCTCTATATACCGGAAACTTTGCCCAAACAGCACCGCCAACGCTTTAGCCTACGAGTGACATTTAGTCAATTTATTAGCTTATTTAGAGCACGTCGAGTACTTTGCTATATTCTGGCATCGGGATTTTCTTTTGCAGGGATGTTTTCATTTTTAAGTGCAGGGCCTTTTGTTTATATCGAACTACATGGTATTCCATTCGACCAATTTGGCTTGTACTTTGGTTTTAATATTATTTTCTTGATTGTCATGACCAGTATCAATGGGCGCTATGTGCGCCGATTTGGTGCACTGAATATGTTACGTTTTGGGTTAACTGTGCAGTTTTTAATGGGCATATTCTTAATATTGGTGGTTGCCCTTAATTTACATTTTTACTTCCTTGTTGTGGGAGTGGCTATGTATGTTGGTGGGATAGCCATGATAACCTCAAATGCGATGGCCGTTATTCTTGAAGACTATCCACATATGGCGGGTACGGTATCTTCTTTAGCCGGTACTATCCGTTTTGGTGTGGGGGCTTTAGTTGGAACCGCTATTGCAATGTTACCCGCTAAAACTGAGTGGCCGATGGTGAGTTCGATGGCATTTTGTGTTATCTGTGCCATGAGTTTCTTGTTACTTGCTCGTCGTTATAAATAAGAATATCACGCTATAAATACACTATATTTATAGCGTTTTCCTTTCTATTTATCTTTAAAATGTCATTATCACCATGTTTTTCACTAAACATTTCTCTAAATTCTCTCCCTTCAATGTAACTTATTTGATTTGCATCAACACTTAATGTTGTGTTTTTGTTAAATTAACTAGGGTTTATTTTAATAATCATCTATTATTGTTTTAGTAATATGAAATATCATGATAAAAATTGATAGATTGTTTTACTTAAATGCGTAAAATTTTATGCAATTATTTTATATAGTTGATAAAATGTTAAATAAATGAAAGAATAATTGAAAAGGGTAATCAGGGCTGATAGGAAGGTTGATAAAGGTTAAGCGAAATAAACAGCTTAAAATACCTCTCTTTTTGTAAGATTATTGTAACGTTCATGCTTTATTTTTAACAATATTTTAATATGTGTGTGAGCAAGTCAGTTCAAACTCGTATTGATGATGTATTAAATTAACGTGTTGATGAAACAGGATTGATTTGTGGAAAATGTACAACTTTCGGTGGTTCATAAGCTGCCGCTGAGTTATCGGTGGCTAGCAGGCTTTACAGGAACAAGGGTAGAAATTCTACCTGAGAATGATGCTAGTAGACAAAATACCTTGATTGGCTTAAAACTGCTAAGTCATGATGGTATGACTTTAGATGAGGCAATACAGAACTTACAAAAGTATCTGAATAATCTCAATATTGAAAATGTGATTATTGAGTGGGATGGCGTACCTTGTTTATTTTTACATAGTGATGATGAGTGCGCAGCACTTTGTTGCTTAAAAAATGCTGGGGTTGCAATTGCTGAGCCATTTCCAACAGACTACTCTTATCTGTAGTTCTTTTTTGTTCTTAATGGGTATTTCTCTACGACATATGCACAATCTATTGCTATGTACTTAGATAAAAATACTCACTAACGATGGCTATATGGCTCTGTTATGCAAGAAAAAACAACATAAAAAAGCCCCATACTCAATAAGTATTGGGGCTTTTTTATTGCGATAAGATATAAGGGAAAATTTTATCTTAATGACGCTTGAGAATAGTTATCAGCAAGACTTGTTGTTGTATTATTATCAATGATCCGACGTGCTGTATAGAAACGGTTTTTCCAATAGACATTGGACATTTCAGAAACGATAACACCACTACTGGTTGACGCGTGAACAAACTTATCATTACCGATATAAATACCAATATGACGCATAGTGCGACCAGTCTTAAACAGTACTAAGTCACCCGCTTTTAAGGTTGAACGATTAACTTTGGTACCAGCAAATTGCTGATCGGAGGTTGAACGAGGTAATTCGACACCAAATTGATCACGAAAAGTTCTTTGGACAAAAGCGGAACAATCAATACCACTTTTTGTATTGCCACCTAAGCGGTATGCAACACCTTTCCAGTCTGCATATTGGTCAAGTATCTTAGATTTTATATCGAGATTCTTCACCAATGATTCAAATTCATCTTGAGATGCTTGGGAAATAGATGTGCTTGAAGATTTATTAAGTGGGGCAGTTGTTGAATTAGCTAAGCGTGAAGACGCGTTTTGTGAACTACAGGCTGATAACGTAGCTACGACAATAAACGCCGGTATGAGCTTAAGCATTCTCATAAACGGTTTATTTCTCATTGTGACAGATTTCCCTTACATCCTTATGTGCGAGATGAGCACATGAATATTCACCAAATAACCAGAGAATATAGTGTAATTTAACTCTGGCAACCCTATTTCGCGAAAAACGTGCTCTAAAGCACGTAAATATCCACATTAAACAATAAATAATGTGGAAACGGTAAAAAGTTTACATAAAGAAAAGTCAAATGGCGAGAGGAAAGAGGCTTAATTTACAAAACATTAGATAATAAAGAACACATACTAAAAATGATTATCTTTTTGTTATAAAACTATCCTTTTACAGATAAAAAATAAGCGCTCAGTAGGGCGCTTATTTTTACTTTTACTTATTTTTTATACTTAATTAGCTAAATACTTTTTTGCCTTTAAAAGGGAGATGCTCATCTAGCCAATGAATGATGATATCGGATGCAGGGGTTATTAATAACCAGCTTGTTGTGACTAAAGTGAGCGAGATAGAGCCAACTAAGATATCAGAAGCCCAATGTGCGCCAGCCATAACACGAGGTAATGAAAAAATTACCGTAATCAAAAGGGCACATAAAAAAGAGCGAAATGAAAGATAACGTAATATAAAGCTACAAAAGATCAGTAGCATCAAACCATGATCGCCAGGAAAGCTATCACCTGATGCATCTTTAGTCGGTATTCCTGTCACTACACCTACGCGGTGCACATCGTGAAAATGAAGTGTTGGGCTAGGTCTTTCGATAGGAATATTTTGTCCAATCTGATTAATTACGATTGCACTTAGCACCATAACTATTCCCACAATAATGAGATGGCGTTTGCCCTGATAATCTTTCTGACGAAAGGTATGGTAATACAACCCTCCCATCGCCAGCAGAATAATCACATCGAATGCTCGATTATTGACATAAGCCACAAACATAGCAAAAGAAGAGTCTGGCAATAGTTGCCGATTAAAAAAATAAAAGATATGTGTATCTATTGAAAGCCAAAAGCCATGTTGTGCGGGAAGATACCAAGATAAAAAAAGAGTCAATCCAACCAAATTTAACAGCAAGATAAGAGACAATTTTTGTTTAGCAGTAGAAAGTTTCATAAGGATAATTAAAAAATTCGTTGATTAATTGTGATCTAAATCACAAATACTCTAAGTTTATGGCAGGGACTATAGCCAAAATAAAAAAAAATATCTTTGCAATTAATTGCTAAGGTAAATGTTATCTTTTTGTTTCAGGCTTGTTAGCTTCTCTTATCTTGATATAAGTCAAATATAGAATATTTTTTATTGATAGTCTTAATTTGAGTATTTTATAATTTCTTTCTAAACTTTAATCAAAGATAAAAGTTAAATAAATAAAGTTACTAGCCGATATTAGTTATTAGTTTAATAGCATATTGGCTCGTGGACATTCTGTACTTAAATAAATGAGAGGAGGTTTATTTTGAAAAAGATACCGATAGTTTTAGCATGTCTAGGTCTATTATTAACGGCACCTAGTTTAGCACGTGAAAGTAAAGTGTTAGGCTCAACAACAATTACTTTTGTTGGTGCTATTGTCGAAGGCGGATGTTATGCATCATCAGAAGAAAATACTGTTAAAACAAGTTGTTGGAATGGTAAGGAGATGAAAGACTTCCAATATAAACTAGATGCTAATCAGCAATTTAACTCGCAATTAATTAATAATAAAGGTTTTATGGATATCGAATGGGTTAACGATCATCTAGCAGTAATGAATATTGTTTATAATTAGTTAATTAATACTAATAATAAAATAAATTGTGTTAATTAAATAGAAAGTTGATGTTTAAATAATTAGGTTATTAAAGTTATGAATATTTGACTTAAGCTTAAATCAACGTTGATTTTTTATTTATAAATAAAAACCACTCATATTTGATAGACATCAAACATTCTTATTGTGTCTATATGAATGTCATATTTTATTGCTATGATAAAAGTATGTCGAGTAGGCGTGATCCTCATACCTACTGCGCAAACAAGAAGTGAGGTCGTTATGAAAAAATATCTGACCATTTTATGCAGTCTTCTCGTTTCCAGTTCGATATCATTTGCTTGGGCGTCAACAGCACAGCAAACCACAGGACAGATTTATGTACGAGGAGCGATTGTTGATCCAGCTTGTGAAATTAATTTCACACTCGATCAAGCTGAGTACCAATGTTACAAAAATAACAAAGTCTTTACATCAACCCAGTCTATTTTCCCTACCTCTTTTGAACAATCATCATCAATTATACTGCCTCAAAATATGGGGAAAGCTGAAATCCGTTGGATGGATGGCGCTGAAAAAAATGGATTGATTAATGTGCAATATTTTTAATTGTGTATTGACAGGGAATGATTAGGTAAACAAGTCAAATAATCGTTGTCACAGTGGGTTTCTTACGATTATCTGACCTATTTAGCATCACATCAGTAAAATGTTACTTTGTGAGGGAGGTTTTTGGCGGTTAATTAATCAGCACGCCCCATATAGCGACGTTCAGCAATATGAATACGGATTTTATCCCCTGTAGAAAGATATTCAGGGACTTGAATGACTAATCCAGTAGGTAAAGTCGCAGGCTTAGTACGAGCACTCGCTGATGCGCCTTTAATGCCCGGTACTGTTTCGATAATTTCCATATCAACAGTTTGCGGTAACTCTAAAGCTAAAACTTGTCCATCCATAGTTAAGACCTGCATTCCAGCTAAGCCTTCTTCTGGAATAAACAGCAGCTCTTCTTCAATCTGATCTTTTTTGAAGGTGTAAGGTGTATAATCTTCATTGTCCATAAAGACATATTCATCACCATCGATATACGAGAAACTGACTGCACGGCGTGTTAAGTTGATAGTATCGAGGATATCATCCCCTTTAAAACGTTCTTCTACTTTTTGGCCTGTACGAATATCAGTAAAGCGCATTTTATACAAAGTACTTGCACCGCGAGCACTTGGCGCTTGGATGTCGATATCTTTTACCAATAATAATTTATTGTTATAACTGATAGCCATACCGCGCTTAATTTCATTAGCTTTTGCCATAGGTAACCTTCTATAAATAGCATTGACGATAATGGCGACAAAATTACTCGTAGTACTGAAACTTGGCAAGTATTTCGCAATATTTTTTTGGCAGAAGAAGGTTCAAGCCAGCATATTGCTGGCTTGACGGAAGATCAGCGGTAAATAGGTAGGAGATTAAAGTTTGCTAATATGTGTGCAATCGCATTAATTGCACCAAATAAGATCACAAAGATAATCATAAAGGTGCCACCAGGTGCTTTAAAGCTTTGTTGCTGATGACGTTGACGACTGGCTTTTGCCATTAATGCTGGAATTATCGCCGCCCAAATTGTGGCTGCAAGTCCTGCAAAGCCAATAGCATACAAGAAGCCATCAGGAAAAATAATCGCTAAAATAGTAGGTGGTACAAAAGTTACGATGGCCGATTTTAAACGTCCTGTCCCTGTATTTGAGAATTTAAAGAAATCAGCTAAATAATCAAATAACCCTAAAGACACGCCTAAAAATGAACTCGCTAATGCCATATATGAGAACAAGTCTAATAAGAATGAAACGGAAGTATTTGCTGTATTGATACGCATTTGTGCCAGTAAGTTACCAATATTTCCGCCTTCAGCAATGACTTGTTTAAAGCCTTCACGAGGAATATTACCTTGTACAACAAACTGCCATAAAATGTAGATAGCCAGCGAAATCAAGGTACCAATTAATAGACTTTTCATCACGGCTTTACCGTCTTTACGGTAGTAGGTGACTAATCCAGGAATATTGCCGTGATAACCAAAGGAGGTTAATAAATAAGGTAATGCGGCTAGTGCATAAGGTAAATAACTGGCATGGCTTTCTGTTGTATTAAATAATACTGGCATTTTCACTTCGGTAAATAATCCACCGATAGCAAATACAAAAGCCACAATCATACCGCCAATTAATATGGTACTTAAGCGATCAACGGCTCGGGTTGATAACCAAACGAAGAAAGCAACAACAAGGGCAAATACTAAGCCTGCAACGGCTTGTGGCAAGCTAACCACATTAGCAAAATTTTGCACAATGATGGAGCTACCTGCAGAAATATAGGCATAAGTTAAAATATAGAGAACAAAAGCAATAGAAAGACCATTAATGGTACTCCATCCCTTACCTAATAAATCTTTGGTAATAGTATGAAAGCTTGATCCTAGGGGGTAGTGAAGATTAACTTCTAAGATCATTAAGCCAGACATAAATAGGCAAAACCAAGTATAAATGAGTAAAAAGATAGAGCCGGTAAACCACACACCGGAAGTCACAATAGGGATGGAGAACATACCGGCGCCTACCGCCGTACCGGCAATAATCATCGCACCACCGAGTATAGATGGGCGTTTAGCAATGGATGTGACTTCTGGCATAACATGTCCTTATAAAAAATGACTCAATGTACTAGCTTGATAGTGTAGAGAATACACGCTTGATCTGAGGGTGTAAATAGAGCACTTCCTTGTTTATTAAATAAAAAAATGAATAAAAATAGTACAATAAGTTTTTATCTTTATATAAATCAATGGGTTAAATCATTTGTACTCAAAAATAAGCCAAATATAATAAAGGACATTAAACAGAAAAAAGATCACGTTGAATAATAACTAAGTAGGGGAAAAACATTATTCTGAATAAAGAATATTCAGAATAATGATGAAGAGTGTTAATTAAGGTTGATAGAAACGTTTACTTTTCCATAAAGCAATAGAATTACGGCTCGCTTCAAAATGGGGTTCAGGTAAATCATCAGGTGAGCACCAGCGTAGTTCAGAACATTTATCTGGCTCCATTAACTTAGGCTCGCCACCTTGATATTGCGCTAGCATACAGATAGATACGGTATGTTTACCTTCTAATTGATAAGTTTGTAGATTGTTGCTGATCCCAATCACTTCAGGAGTAGGGATGGTAATGCCAATCTCTTCTTCAATTTCACGAATAGCACATTGCTCAAAGGTTTCCCCCGGATCAACATGGCCACCAAAAATTGACCAATAAGGAGCGTGTTTACCACAGCGTTTACCTAATAATACTTCACCTTTTTCATTGACGATGATCACTCCAACACCAACGACTACAGACATGAGAGACTCCAAAATAGCATACGGATAAAAAAATAGAGGCTTGCGATTTTAGTACATCAAATCGCAAGTAAAAAAGAAATAAGGTTATTGAGTTTGTTGTGATTTTAACCAAGCTATTTCTTCTGGCCAAATATCAGGATTAATTGTTTCTAAGATAAGTGGGATCCCATCAAAACGGATATCTTGCATAATATAAGTAAAGGGTACTTTGCCAATATTGCCTTGCCCTAAACTATGATGGCGATCGACACGACTAGCCAATTCGCTTTTAGCATCATTTAAGTGCATGGCTTTTAAATATTGAAAGCCGACAATATTATCAAATTCAGCAAAGGTCTTTTCGCAGTCTTCAACGGTACGTAGATCATAACCTGCAGCAAAAGTGTGACAAGTATCAATACAAACGCCCACTCGAGATTTATCTTCTACACCATCGATAATAGCGGCGAGATGTTCAAAACGATAGCCTAAGTTAGTGCCTTGTCCAGCGGTATTTTCAATCACTGCGGTCACATTTTGAGTTTTATCTAAGGTGATATTAATTGATTCAGCGATGCGTTGCAGACATTTATCAACATCGATTTTTTTTAAATGGCTACCTGGGTGAAAATTAAGTAATTCAATGCCTAATTGCTCACAGCGTTGCATCTCATCGAGAAAAGCGGCTCTTGATTTTTCAAGGGCTTCCTCTTCTGGATGCCCTAAATTAATCAGATAGCTGTCGTGTGGTAAAATTTGTGCAGGACCATAGCCATAGATTTCACAATTTTTTTTAAATTTATCAATCGATTCAGTTGATAAAGGGGCTGCTTTCCATTGGCGCTGATTTTTAGTAAAAAGAGCAAATGCCGTTGCTTTGATCTCATGAGCTCGTAATACAGCCTGATCAACACCACCTGCAGCACTGACATGTGCGCCAACAAATTTCATCATAGTTCTCCTCTAATCACATTTCACACTACGATAACAAATCGTGGGCTTATTGACATCTGAATATGAGGAAAATAAAAAGGCGCAACTTAAACTAGAATAAGTTGCGCAATACGGAGGTACATACTCAAGGATAGATTAAACAATCACATCAACACAGATTGGATAAAAATATTAATAGCAGCACCACCTAACGTTAGCCAGAAAAAGAGAAATAAAGCTAGCAGTAGTGGTTTTACACCCGCTTGACGTATCGCACTAATATGCGTTGTTAAACCTAGTGCTACCATCGCCATTGCCAATAAAATAGTATCAATAGTAACGATATAGCTCACAATAGCGGCAGGAATTAAATTAAATGAATTAAAACCAGCCATTAAGATAAAGAACACAGCAAACCAAGGAATAGTTATCGGACTTTTTTCTGTTGTCGCACCTACTGTTTTACGGCCCTTTTTACTAATATAAGTAGAAAGGATAATTAAGAAAGGTGCCAGCATCATCACGCGGATCATTTTACTAATTACGGCTGCATTTTCTGCATCTGGACTAATTGAATGACCCACCGCAACAACTTGAGCGACTTCATGTATGGTTGAACCAGCGAAGATACCAAAAGTTTCTTCACTAAAAGGTAACCAACCCGCAAAAGCGTTAAGATGGAAAAACCATGGGTAGAGGAAAATACCGATAGTTCCAAAAATTACGACAGTGGATACAGCCACCGCAACTTGGCTCGCCTGAGCTTTGACAACAGGCTCTGTTGCCATGACCGCAGCCGCACCACAAATACTACTACCCGCACCAATTAACATGACGGTTTGATCATCAAGACCAAAATATTTTTTCCCCACCCACATTGCAATGAGAAACGTTGAGGTCAACATAATAGCGTCAATAATTAATCCTGTTGCACCTACATCTGCAATTTGCTGAAAAGTGAGTCTAAATCCGTATAGGATGATCCCCGCACGTAGTAAATAGTGTTTAGCAAACTTAACGCCTTCATCACTATAAGGTTTAGCGATGGGATAAACCGTATTACCCGCAATAATGCCAAATAAGATAGCCAGTGTAAGAGCACCTAACCCCATACTGGAAAACCATGGAATATCACCTACGTAAATAGCGAGGGCGGTTAATATACCTGTTAGCAGCAAGCCGGGGAGCCAGCGATAAACAGGAATAAAACATTTTTTAGCCAATGTGGTTGTTTGACTTTGCTCTGACATAGAAAAACCTTGCTTATGTAAATTTTGCATAAGCATATAACAGATACTATTATTTATTAAATTCATTATTTTTATAATAATAACCACTAAAACTAATATAGGTATATTTTCACAATTGTTCTTGGTATGTTATTGGTTTGTGGATAGTATGTTATTACTATGACAGCTAAAAGGTGGGATGGACATGCGTATTACATTGCGACAACTGGAAGTATTTACTGAAGTACTTAAAAGTGGTTCTACAACACAGGCTTCACAACAGTTGGCATTATCTCAATCCGCTGTGAGTGCTTCTTTAACTGATCTAGAAAATCAGTTAGGAGTACAACTTTTCGATAGAGTGGGGAAGCGCTTAGTGACTAATGAACACGGGCGATTATTATATCCAAGGGCACTCTCTTTACTTGAGCGTGCTACTGAAGTAGAGCAGTTATTTCAAGCCGGAAATGGTGCTTTACGTATTGCTGCAAGCACCACTATTGGTAATTATATTTTGCCACAAATGTTGGGTAATTTTCATCGTAACTACCCCGATATTCCACTTGAAATGAGTATTGGCAATACGGAAGAAGTCGTTAAATCAGTCAGTGAATTCCGTGTTGATTTAGGCCTTATTGAAGGGGCTTGCCAAAGCTCTGAATTGATCAGCCAAAAATGGCTACTGGATGAAATGGTCATATTTTGTTCCCCTGAACATCCTTTAGCTAAGGCGAAAACAGTGACATTAGCCGATCTTCAATCCGCGCCGTGGATCCTACGTGAAAACGGTTCTGGGACGCGAGATGTACTCAATCATCTGCTGTTTGCTTCATTACCCGGATATCGAATCGAAATGGAATTAGGTAATTCAGAAGCGATAAAACATGCTGTAATGTATGAAATGGGGATTAGTTGTTTATCTCGCCGAGTGATCCAAGATCAAATAGAGAGTGGCTCTTTAAAAGAGATAAAGGTCGAAGGTCTAAAATTACAACGTACTTTATATTTGGTCTATCATCGCCAAAAACATGTCTCTGATGCCCTCAAAAAATTACTTTCATATTGTAATGCTGAACATTTAATCGACAACGCTTGATAAGTTACTAATAATTGAAGCCCGATTATGAAGGTATCTTATAATCCTAGATCCTTGCTATTCACCACAGCCAGATTTGTTACAATTGATGCTAGGAATATGAATATAACCGTGGAATGATAATGTCAGAACAACAAACAGATACCGCAAAATCGGGTGCGGTACGCACTTTGCGTCGAGAATTAAAGGCGCGACATTTAGCGATGATCGCTATTGGTGGTTCAATTGGTACAGGGCTTTTTGTCGCATCAGGTGCAACTGTTGCTCAAGCAGGGCCAGGGGGCGCATTGCTCTCTTACGCATTAATAGGACTTATGGTCTATTTCCTTATGACCAGCCTTGGAGAGTTAGCGGCATTTATGCCTGTTTCCGGATCTTTTTCAACCTATGGCTCTAAATATGTTGATGAAGGATTTGGTTTCGCACTAGGCTGGAACTACTGGTACAACTGGGCTGTGACGATTGCAGTTGACTTAGTCGCCGCGCAGCTCGTGATGCTGTATTGGTTCCCTGATGTGGATGGTTGGATTTGGAGTGCGTTATTTTTAGCCGTTATTTTCTTGCTTAACTATATTTCTGTAAAGGGATTTGGTGAAGCTGAATATTGGTTTTCATTAATAAAAGTATCGACCGTGATTATTTTTATTGCGGTGGGTATTGCGATGATCACCGGTATTATGAAAGGCGCTGAAAATGCAGGTTGGCACAACTGGGAAATCGGCGATGCGCCTTTTGCTGGTGGTTTTGCCGCCATGATAGGGGTAGCGATGATTGTTGGGTTCTCTTTCCAAGGAACTGAACTTATCGGTATCGCAGCGGGGGAGTCGAAAGATCCTGCGAAAAATATTCCTAAAGCAGTACGTAAAGTTTTTTGGCGTATTTTACTGTTTTATATCCTAGCTATCTTAATTATCAGTTTAATCATTCCTTATACCGATCCTAACTTGCTACGTAATGATGTGGGTGACATCAGTGTGAGTCCGTTTACACTGGTATTTAAAAATGCAGGGTTACTTTCAGCTGCCGCTATCATGAACGCAGTTATTTTAACGGCGGTGCTTTCGGCAGGGAACTCCGGTATGTATGCATCTACGCGTATGTTATTTACCTTAGCAAGAGAAGGTAAAGCGCCGAAATTTTTTGGTAAATTATCCAAAAACGGTGTTCCACGTAATGCACTTTATGCAACAACAGTGGTTGCGGGTTTATGCTTTTTAAGCTCAATGTATGGTAACCAAACGGTTTATTTATGGTTATTAAATACATCAGGTATGACAGGATTTATTGCTTGGTTAGGTATTGCAATCAGTCATTACCGTTTTCGTCGGGGTTATGTAGCACAAGGTCGTGATCTGAATGAATTGCCATATCGTTCAGGCTTCTTCCCTGTAGGACCTATTTTTGCCTTTATTCTCTGTTTAATTATTACATTAGGTCAAAACTATCAGGCATTTTTAGAAGATACTATTGACTGGTATGGTGTTGTGGCAACCTATATTGGGATCCCATTATTCCTGCTGATTTGGTTTACCTATAAAATAGTGAAGAAAACACGTTTTATTCGCTACAGTGAAATGCAGTTTCCTGAGCATATTGAAAACAAAAAATAGTTAGTTTTATCACTAAATAGAGAGCCGGCTAATTTGTGAACTTTATCACAATTTAGCCGGCTCTTTTTCTATTCTATGACTAATAATTACACAAATAAGAGAAAATTCTAATTTATATTCGCAATCGCATTGATAAGTATTCTTATTTGCTTTATTGTTAGCAAACAATTTATTGCATAATAATGTGACGACAGTGTTATTGGTTATAGAAAATAGATCTGATGTATGTAAAGCGTCATCATCCACTCTCTAGAGCGATTTTTAGCTCATCTAATAACGCATCGTTGTATAAGAAGTCATATATTGAATATCGCGTATTATATCAATTAAGCGAATTTTCCTCTTATTTGTCACATTATTCTCAATTAATCAATTTTAATGCAAAAAAGTGATGAATAAATTATCAGGTTAAACTTTGGCATATTTATCTGTTAATGAAACAGCTGGATAGAAAATCAATAGCAATATGCAAATAGATGTAGGTATATATTTGTTTGATTAATCTACAGACAAGCCTGATAAATATATTGTCACTATTAATAGGATTTTATTAACACATTGTTTTAAAAGAAAATTTATATGTCAAATTACTTGAATGATAAAAATCTTATAGAAGCATAAAACAATAACTGCAGAAGTATAGGAATTTAGTCAATAGGGATATAAAAATAATATCAAAATAACTAAGGGTAATTAAATTAATTACCTTCATTGTTGAGCAACTGTCGATCTGTCCATCTATATAAAACTTAAAGAATATATATTCTTGGAGAATCGGGAATGGTAGTGTTAAAGAAAAATAAAATTGCGCTTGGCGTTGTTGCTGCTCTTGCATCAAGTTTTGTGATGACAGCTTCCGCAGAAGATCCTGAAAGGTTACTGGTGACAACCGCTTCGGGATTTAAACAGACTGTTGAAGATGCTCCAGCTTCTGTTTCAGTTGTAACTCGTGAACAATTAGAAACAAAATCATATCGTGATGTGACTGATGCGCTAAAAGATGTTCCGGGGGTGCTAGTGACAGGGGGCGGTAGTAGCTCTGATATTAGTATTCGTGGTATGGATCCTAAGTATACCATGATCTTAGTCGATGGTAAGCGTGTTGCATCTCGTGAAACGCGTCCTAATAGTGATAACTCAGGTATTGAACAAGGTTGGTTACCTCCTTTACCCGCGATTGAGCGTATTGAGGTAGTAAGAGGCCCAATGTCTTCTTTATATGGCTCTGATGCCATGGGAGGCGTTATCAATATTATTACGCGTAAAGCGCAAAAAGAATGGAACTTTAGTTTACGTGGTGACACAACGTTGACTGAGCGTAAAAATGAAGGAAATACAGGACAAGGTAGTTTCTATGCTGCAGGTCCATTGATTGATAATGTGTTAGGTCTAAAGCTGCAAGGGCAATATTCTCACCGTGGTGAAGATAGACGTGTTGATGGCTATAACCGTCAGATCACGGCAAGTGGTGGCGGTACATTAAGCTGGACACCAGATGAGAAAAATACCGTTGAATTTGAATTTAAAAAAGATAATCAACATCGTGATTCACGTGTTGGCTATTCAAAATCAGCTGAACTTGTTAAAGGGAAAAAACCACAAAGTAGCTTTACTGATTATGAGTTAACGCATTATGCCTTAACCCATGATGGTATTTATGATTTTGGTACTATGAATACCTATGTTCAGCGCGATGAAAGCCGCAATCCATCACGTAAAATGGATTATGATGATACAACTGTTCGTAACCAAACCGTCTTTATGTTTGGTGATCATATGTTAAGTGTCGGCGGTCAATATCGCTATGAAGAGCTGAAAGATGAAGGCAATAAGCTTAAAGGTAATAATAAGCTAGATCGCTATAGTTGGGCGCTGTTTGCTGAAGATGAGTGGACATTGACAAACGACTTCGCTTTAACCGCCGGTTTACGGATGGATAAAGATGAAAACTTTGGTACTCACTGGACACCGCGAGTTTATGGTGTTTGGCATTTAGCTGATGAATGGACATTAAAAGGTGGGGTATCTACTGGATATCGTTCACCGGATTTACGTCAAGCGACAGCTACTTGGGGACAAGGGACTGGCGGTGGTCGTTATGATGCAGTTATTTACGGTAATCCTGACTTAAAACCAGAAAAATCGGTGACAGAGGAAATTGGTATTATTTGGGATAATCGTGATAACTTAACGGCAAGTTTAACGATTTATAATACTGATTTTAAAGATAAAATAACAGAAGTTCGTCGTTGCGATAGTCGTTCAGACAAAGCACCGGGTATGCGCGATTGTACATTAGCTGATGGTGTTGGTAATAGTGGCGACCCTTATGATTTTGTAAGTGATAGAACTAATGTTGATAAAGCCAATATGCGCGGTGTTGAAGTTACTGCTAACTGGATTATTTCCCCAGAATGGAATTTAGCAGCAAACTACACGTTCACAGATACGGAACAAAAGAGTGGCGATTTCAAAGGTAAGCCTCTGAATAAGCAACCGCGCCATATGGCAAACGCGACCTTAAATTGGGAAACCACACCTGAAATGGAAACTTGGGCACGCATTAATTTCCGTGGTAAGACATCAGATTATTTATCACGTACTTCAATGGCTAAGAGCACACCTTCATACACCTTTGTTGATGTAGGTACTAGCTATAGTCTAACGAAGCAACTAAATCTGATCGGTGGCGTCTATAATGTTTTTGATCGTCGCATCGAAAGAGATAATTACGGTTCAACCTTAGAAGGCCGTCGTTATAACATCGGATTAAACTACAACTTCTAGTTTTATCCCTCAGTGTGTGTCAATCTAGCTCCACATTATGTGGAGCTTTTTTTGTTATTTAATTAAAGCCAATACTGGCAAAATGCATAATAGGCATTTATATTTAGTTTAATGAATCACCTAAAAATAAGGTTCATTTGTTTTAACCACTGACTATCTTTACTGAATACTTAATCTTTTTTTCTTATTACTGAAAATCGTTTTTGATTACTCTATATGGCTTGTTGAAAAATAATGGTATTTCAGTTGTCTGTATCTTTTTTAGTCTTTATAGCGTGAAAGAAGCAATTAATTTACATTAGATTTGTTTATGTATCATTGATGCTTTATTTGGGTTGGTATTGTTGTATATAACATGCAAAATTAATTAACTTTTTGATTGTTAATGTATTAATGATTTTTATTGTTTAATACCAAACGACAATAGGCTATATCTCAAAGTTAGGCTTTGTGATAAAAACGCAAATATTGTCAATGAAATGTGACAGTAAAGGCTAACTTAGTTTGCTATTTAAAAAGATCGTAAAAAAAGGTGGTTTTTTGATGAAAATCTATTGCTATTTAAGTCTGAGACGTGCAAAATGCGCCCACTAAAAATATGACTGATGCGTTTTAACTGCATCGGTTTTTTTTTGCTTTTTACTTATTACTACACCAAGAGGTCAGACTTATTTTAGTCTGAATAGATAACATAATTTGATTAGCAGCCAGCCCCTTAGAGAAAGGGTTGTCGTGATAGAGGAATGCTAATATGGTACAATTATTCTCTTTCGCAGTCGGGCCTAACGGCACCTGCGGTAATGATGACTACGGAGCACGGCGTCTCCTAAACTCACTCCTGTCCTCAAAAACTTCTTTCTATTCTGTTTATAGACAGATGCGAAGTCTTCCCAGTAACTGTCGGTTGAGTTTATCAAGTACTCAGTTCGAAGTTATGGGAGGGTTCGCTCATGTCAGATAATGTCATCTCCTCTATCGGCACCAATCAAACTGGTGTTAATAACCGTGTTCAATTACGCAAAACATTGACGCTAATGCAAGTCGTCATGATGGGGTTGGCATTTTTACAACCTATGACGATTTTTGATACTTTCGGTATTGTATCAGGCATAACCAATGGTCATGTGGCAACATCATATGCTATTGCGTTAACCGCTATTTTATTTACCGCAGTGAGCTACGGGAAATTAGTCAAGCGTTTCCCTTCAGCAGGCTCTGCTTATACTTATGCACAAAAATCCATGAGCCCACATGTTGGTTTTATGGTTGGGTGGTCTTCATTATTAGACTACTTATTTATGCCAATGATAAATATCTTATTGGCTAAAATTTATTTACAAGCCATATTCCCAGGCGTTGATCCGTGGATCTTTGTTGTTGCGTTAGTCGCGTTAATGACATTTTTTAATCTACGCGGAATTAACGTTGTGGCTAACTTAAATACCGTTATTGTTGTTATTCAAGTAGCTGTAATGGTGGTATTTGTTGGTTTATTAATTCATGGCGTATATAACGGCGAAGGTACAGGGGAGTTATGGACTTTCCGCCCATTTGCGTCAGTAGATGCCGAATTAATCCCAATGATAACCGGCGCGACAATTTTGTGCTTCTCGTTCTTAGGGTTTGATGGCATTAGTACCTTATCTGAAGAAACACCTAATGCCGGTAATGTGATACCAAAAGCGATTTTCTTAACTGCGTTAATCGGTGGTTTAATTTTTATCGCTGTTTCTTATTTTTTACAATTATATTTCCCAGATATTTCACGTTTTAAAAATCCAGAAGAGTCACAACCTGAGATTATGCTGTATGTAGCAGGAGCCTTGTTCCAGTCTATTATCTTAGTGTTTTCTTGTGTGACGGTATTAGCATCGGGTATGGCGGCTCACGCAGGTGTTGCGCGTCTGCTGTATGTGATGGGACGTGATGGTGTATTCCCTGAAAAAGCGTTTGGTTATGTTCATCCCAAATGGCGTACACCGGCATTTAACGTACTATTAGTTGGCTTTTTAGCGCTAGGGGCGATCTTTTTTGATTTAGTCACTGCTACAGCGTTAATTAACTTTGGTGCGTTAGTGGCATTTACCTTTGTCAATTTATCTGTTATTTCGCAGTTCTACATTCGTGAGCGTCGTAATAAAGGGTTAATGGATCATATTAACTATCTTATATTACCAATTATTGGTGCCGCGACAATGGGGGTACTGTGGGTAAACCTTGAACCAGGCTCTATGGAATTAGGACTGATTTGGGGGGCAATTGGTATACTTTATATGGTGTGGATCACTCGTCGATTCCGTCGACCTATGCCTCAAATGCCAGAGAAATAACATTGTATTTAGTGTGTTGATTGTTTAAAAATGGCCTCATCAGTGAGGCCATTTTTTGTTTATGTTAGAACGCGATAGAGAGTTTCATATCAATACCATTATCGTGCTGATTTCTTGCCACTAGTCCGCTGTATCCAATTGAGACTTTTGATGTCTCATTAATTTGGATAGTTGTTCCAGCTTTTACCACCAGTGCATCTCGAGCAGCATCAACACTATTTGCTATAAATGTAGGCTGGGTTTGTGTGAAACGTAAATGGATCCCTCGTTCTACATCGTTATATTGGTGTCGCCAGCCTAGCTCACCATAGAGAGAACCCGTTGATTTACTGTTAAATTTCCATTGGTTATTTAAACGTAGCCCTGTAGTAGAGGTGGTTGACTCTAGAGTTTGCGAATGGGCTTGTAAGGCTGCTCGTCCCCCTTGCTCGTTAATGGTAGCATTTTTCGTTTTGGCATATTCAAGATTAACAAAAGGCTCTAATTGTGTATCTGAGAGGGTGATGGGATAAGCTGCTTCAATAAAAATTTGGCTAGTGTTCCCATTGTAATTCGCCTTATTTTTATCTGACTGTACACCATAGTTGACCGATTTTGTTGTATGGATACGATGAAAGGTATTAGATGCACCAGCACGTAACGCGATTGTGTCAAAATCATAGCCACCATAGAGTGATAAGTGGTAATTTTCGCTATTTGCGTGACTGTTATCACCAGATAGTGAGGTTTTGGTGATCCCTGTTGCAATACCAAGCAGCATTTTATCGTGACTAACCCGCTGATCTGCACCTAATAGTACGCCATAGGTGGAAGCATCATAGCTATTTGCATTGCCATCATTGGAAGTCTTTTCCCAATTAGAGAGAATTTTAGCCCAAACATGACCTTTGTTACCTGCACTTTCTTTCTCTCTATTAATTATTTCTGCATTTTTAATCTGAGAGAGGAGTGTTTCTTTTATTTGCCGGCTATTGTTGAGTTGGTTAGATAAGATATCCGCATGAATTTGACCTGTTAATTGATTATAGGCAGAGCGGGCATCATTCCCTGTATCCATTCTTATAATGCTTTCATAAATAGGATGTCCCAAGGGTAATGCGTCTATCGCATTGGCGATTGATAGTTGGTTTTTTGTTTTAGCCACACTTGAAAAGGCGGTGTTATTTCTTCCGACATTTAGTATTACTGAATTTTTATCGTAGGACAGTGTGGTACCTAAAAAAAGATAGTTTGGATTTACATCAGTAAATTGACCATTAACACCGTGATCTGCCGTTAAAATGGTATATTTTGTGTTATATAAACTTTGAACATCATCTTTTGTTAGCAGATTTTGGCTATTTTCAAGCGATACATTAACCATTCCACCATTCAGTGTCGCGGTACCCAAACTGATTATTTTATCGCTATCACCTTGTGAATTTATTTCAACATGGTAGTTGCTACCAGAATTAAAAATAACAGTATCATCTATATTAATTGTACCTATTGAATGACCCGGTGATACGATGCCTCCTGAATAAACGGCCAGCTTATTAATTTTTCCTTTACCAGAAAGTATCCCTTTGTTATTGATATTGACTTGAGAATCAACGCTCCCACCATTTAATAGCAATGCTCCTTTGTTGACATCTAGTAAAGTGTTTAGTGTTCCTTCAAGAAGCAATGTACCACCATTAATGGAAGAATTTTTTGCATAGTGGTTTTCACCAGTGAGCAGTAAATGACCCTGATTAACTTCAATGCCAGCAAAATGGTTATTGCCTGATAAGATCAAGGTGCCATTACCTTGTTTGATTAATTTGCCAGGCCCACTAATATCATTTTTCCATTCATCAAGTTGACCAAATTCAGCAAAGTCAAATTCATTAGTTATTTGATTAACAATAAAATGATTGTAGAAATAACTAGGGCCATTATAGGCTTTCGGGAGATTAATTAATCCCCAATTGGCGTTTGGATCATCTTTGTTTGCAGCCCAGCCAGCCAATGAATTACTCGGGTAGGTGGTACTCGCTAAGATAGATTGTCGTTGCTCTCTGGTTAAATAGGCAAAGCGTAAACGCAGTAAAGCGTTGGCAGATGTTGGTATTTCATTAGGGGTAATGCGTGGTGCAGGCTCTGGATCTTTGGTTGCGTAATAACCTGTTTCATCGTTAGTGATTGTTGTCGAGGTCGTTAAGCAATGTGGATTTTTGCATTGGCTAGCAACATTTTGGCGGACTTCTTTGGCAAGTTCTACAAAAGTGCGGGTGGTGTCATCATCTGCAAGCATTTGTGACAGCAGGTAATAATTGCCTATTCTGGATGCAATGGTATCTGTTGCGAAGTGTGCCCCGACAATAACTCGACTTTCACCATATTCTATTGCTCTGGCAAACATTTCACTGCCCTTTTCAGGGAATAAGATGGATAACACTGCAGCTTGTTTGTATCCGTTCCACGTATGACCACTGGGATAAGATGAGCCTGTTATAGTGGTGTAGTTATCAAGATAATGACCTTCTTTATCAAATACTTGATAAGGTCGGCCACGTAAAAAAAGTTCTTTTAAGATAAAATCTATCGAGCGTACTCTTTTTTTATTTGTATCATAAGCATAGGTGCCTGTGCTATGTAATTTATTGAGATCTTGATAAGCTTGAATATCGCTAAAGTTGATCGATCTAGCCTTATCACCAAATAAAATATTAGCATAGGTATTAAACACATAAGTATGAGACTGTGATTTATCCGCTTCGGCAAGTTCTCTACGTTTGCCGGTAATGGCTTGATAATTATTACTGATTATTCTATCTAATTCGGCGGTTCTCGATCCTTTTTGAGGGCTAGTTGTGATAACACCATTTTTGATTTCATCTAACCAATAATTACGTTGGTCGATAATACGTTGCTTGGTTTGTGAAATATTGGTTTCAGACCATGTTGAATGGGAAAAAAGTAAAAAAAAGCAGCTTAACGAGGTAGGAATTACGATATTTTTCATAAAATAAGCCATAGTCTCTAAAAAATTGAGAGCTAATTTATATTAGCTATGTTTAGTTTTTATGACAGGCATTATTATATTAGAGATATTTTCTAAATTGTTTGGTAGTAATTTATTCAGAGTTTTTTTATTATTTTTACTAACATTATATGATAGTTTGAATATAGTGTGACCAATGTAGTAAAAAATATCGGCATATTCTCTATATTAAAAATAAAAATTAGAGTATGCCGATGATTTAAATTATACCTTATTTATTAAGCAAATTAGCTAAGCTTTATCTATTTTGTACTGTTAAATGCTTAATTAGTTATTCTACTTATTCATTTTAGAATGAATATAATGAACTTTTTGATTCTTTTAATTTTTGCGCTAATTCAGAGGCCTCATATCGCTCTGTGACCACCTCAATATAAGATGCGCTATTTGTTAGTGCGGCTTTATTTAACGCATTATCTAGTCCACTTGCTGTAGTTACTTTTTCACTATACCAATCTGTTGCACCAAAGGCTTGCGGTAACTGATGATAGTTCCACTGAGCTAAATCATTATAATAAGCTTCGGGGTAATCACATAATAATCTCTCTATTAAATAACCATCGTTATTTAATACTAGAATAATAGGTTTTAAACCGAAACGAACAAATTGACTAATTTCTTGTACTGTTAACTGATGAGAGCCTTCGCCGGTAATTAAAATAATACGTTTTTCTGGTGCCGCTAATGCAGCGCCTAATGCAGCCGGTGTTGCCCAACCAATAGAGCCCCATAGTGTTTGGTTATGAAATTGTGCACCTTCAGGTAATAAAGCGAAGCCTAATCCCATGGATGAGGTTCCTGTTTCTGCAATAATAATATCATTAGGCTTAAAGAATTTTTCTAAACGAGGATAGAGATATTGTGCTGTAATTTTATCATTATCAGATGCAACCGCTTCACCTAATCCTTTCGCTGTTATTTTATGATAAGTTTTATTTGGTAGTCGTTGGGTTAATTCAGAAAGAATATCTGTCATATAAACGCAGGAGTAGATCACAGAATCAATTTCAACATAGTCTGGCATGATACTGATAAATTGTTCTGATTTCATATTAGCAGTGAAACTGCCTGTATTAAAGTCAGTCAGTAATGTACCGATCCCTAATATATATTCACTACTTTCAACAAATTCTCTGACCTCTGGTGTCATTAATTGTCCGTCATACATACCAACATATTGAGCGTTAGATTCACTTAATATGCTTTTATCCATAAACATAGTGGCATAAGGTAAACCTGTTTTATCAATAAAATGCTGGATTTTATCTGTTAACCCTAAACGTGCAGATAAAAAGCCTGGTAATACACAGACATTATTGCTGTGGGTGAGTTTCTCAATGATTGCTGATACTGCTTTTTCTAATGTTGCTTTATCACTTGTTGGCTTTTGTGGTGCGGTAACAGATAACGGCGCTACTACTTGGCTATTAGCATAATCTGAAGGTATACCAATATAAACAGGACGACGCTCTTTTAATGCTGCTTCTATTACGCGCTCCATTTCTTCCACACAATTTTCGGGTGTTAAAATAGTATGAGCGCAAGCAAGGCGCTGAGCAATCTGATAAAAAACATCAAAATCACCATTACCTAAAGTATGATGCACAAGACGTTTACTTTTTTGTACGCCACTTGCTGGCATGCCAACTAAATGGAAAATCGGTAAATTTTCGGCATAGGCACCGGCAATAGCGTTAATCGCGCTTAATTCACCTACACCGAAGGTGGTGGATAATGCCGCCATTCCTTTAATTCGAGCATAGCCATCTGCAGCATATGCCGCATTTAATTCATTACAGTTACCAATCCAACGTTGTTGTTGGTTGTTGCAAACAGTGTCTTCAATAGGGAAGGCGTAATCACCAGCAACACCAAAAATATCTTTGATACCTAAATCATATAATCGGTCTAAAACGTACTTAATAACTGTGTTTGTCATATAATCTCCAGAAAATCTGAAATAATAATCTACTAAATGATAGTAAAGTTCCTACATTATGCTTAATGTTCTATCGCTAATTTTGTTTTTAAGGAAATGGTTTATTATTATTGGGGGTATAACCAAAAGTAATAAGGTAAAAATTATTTATGGATATTCGTGTTTTACGCTATTTTATTGAAGTTGTTCAATTAAATGGATTTAGCCGAGCCGCTGATGCTTTATTTATTACACAACCAGCCATTAGTCGTAGCATTAAAAAATTAGAGGATGAATTAGGCACTGTTTTATTAATAAGAGAAGTGGATGGGGTAAAATTAACTGATGACGGTGCTATTTTATATGAGCATGCAAAGCAGATCCTCGCTCAATTTAATAGTATGAATAAAGCATTAAATGATAAAGATGAACCTTTAACAGGCGCCTTAAATGTCGGATTACCTCCTGTTATAGCCTCAACCTATTTTGCTGATATTATCATGGCGTTTAGCTCTCGCCATCCCAATGTTGAACTTAAAATTTTTGAGCTGGGCACCAAACAGATGGAAGATGCGATGTTAGAAGGCACGGTAGAAACTGCTGCAGTGATGTTACCTTTTAATGATAAAGATTTTGAATTAACCATTTTTTCAGAAGATCACTTGATGTTATTAGTAGCACAATCCCATCCTTTGGCTAAAGATAAGAAGGTTAATTTTAAACAGCTTATTACAGAGCGGTTTATCTTTTTTTCAGAAGATTTTCGTATTAATGATTTGGTACGTAGTGCTTGTGGGATTTATAACACTGAACCACAAATTGTGGGGAGAAGTAATCATTTAGATTTAATTATTGCAATGGTTAAAGCCGGTGTCGGGATCACACTGTTACCTAATAGCATGTGTAATAAATATCCTATCGATGATTTAGTGGTTATTCCCATTACTTCCCCTAGGTTATCTTATCAATTAGCTTTAGCCACCAATCAAAATAGTTATCAAAGCCGTAGTTGCCAAGCATGGAATAAATTAGCAATAGAGAAATTAATGAAAGAGAATATTTAATCATGGAATGATAAATACGCTTTGTAAAAAGCGTATTATTAATGGTAGCTATAATTATTTTATCAAACTAGTGGCTAATTTATTGTGATTAACTTGCTCACAATGGTATAAAAGTGGTTATATTGATAATACATTTCTTTTTATCTCATTATTTTTAAATAAAAATTAAACTGTGATAAATAGAAAAATCAGACAAGACAGGAATAGGATAGGGACAATGAATGAGAGTAGCAGCTCCACAAACCAGCATTTTATTCGTAAGTTAGAAGGTATTGTCGGTAAAAAACATGTATTAACCCAAGAGCATAAAACAGAGCGATATCGTAAAGGGTTTCGTTCCGGACAGGGAAAAGCGCTGGCAGTGGTATTCCCCGGCTCTTTATTAGAACAGTGGCGTATTTTTAAAACCTGTGTTGAAGCCGATAAAATTATTATTATGCAAGCGGCAAATACTGGGTTAACAGAAGGTTCAACCCCCAGTGGTGATGACTATGATCGTGATATTGTTATCATCAGTACCTTGCGCCAAGATAAAATACAAGTTCTTTCTGAATATAACCAAGTTATTGCCTTTCCTGGCAGTACATTATGGCACTTAGAAAAAGTATTAAAGCCATTAGGAAGAGAGCCACATTCAGTGATAGGCTCTTCTTGTATTGGTGCTTCGGTAATTGGAGGCATTTGTAATAACTCAGGGGGTGCATTAGTGCGCCGCGGTCCTGCTTATACTGAGTTATCTCTTTACGCCCGTGTTAATGAACAAGGTGAAGCAGAGCTTATCAACCATTTGGGAATTGATTTAGGTGACACTCCGGAAGAGATATTAACCAATCTGGATAATCGACATTATCATGCGAAACAAATTCATGCGACGGATAAACTGGCATCTGATCATGAATATAGTGAGCGAGTACGTGATATTGATGCAGATACACCATCTCGATTTAATAATGACGAAAGACGTCTCTTTGAAGCGGCGGGAAGCGCCGGTAAGCTCTCTGTTTTTGCCGTGAGATTAGATACTTTCCCAGCAGATCATCGCACACAAGTTTTCTATATTGGGACCAATGATCCTGATGAGTTAGAAGATATCCGTCGCCATATTCTCAGTCAATTTAAGGTATTACCCGTTGCGGGTGAGTATATGCATCGAAGTTACTACAAGATGGCAGAAGTTTATGGCAAAGATACCTTTTTAATTATTGATAAGTTAGGTACAGATAAGATGCCAGCATTATTTGCTATTAAAGGGCGTGTTGATGCTGTTCTTAATAAAGTGCCATTTTTACCTAAGAATCTAACTGATAGAACAATGCAATTGATGAGTAAGTTATGGCCTGCTCATTTACCTGCTCGTATGACAGAATATCGCGATAAATATGAGCATCATTTAATGCTAAGAATGGCGGATAGTGGTATAGAAGAAGCCTCAACTTATTTAAAAGAATATTTTAAACATGCCACGGGGGATTATTTCGAATGTACAGAAGAAGAAGGTAATAAAGCCTTTTTACATCGTTTTGCCGCCGCGGGTGCTGCGGTGCGTTATCATGCCGTTCATATTAACGATGTGGAAGATGTGCTACCTTTGGATATTGCATTACGTCGTAATGATCGGGATTGGTTTGAAAAACTGCCTCCTGAAATAGAAAACCAATTGCTCTATAAATTGTACTGTGGTCACTTTATGTGTCACGTTATGCATCAAGATTATATTATTAAAAAAGGTGTTGACGCTAAGGCGCTTAAAGCTCAGATGTTAGCCTTACTAGACAAACGTGGTGCGGAATATCCAGCAGAGCATAATGTAGGACATCTCTATTATGCAAAACCGCAATTAAAAGCGTTTTATAAACATAACGATCCGACAAATAGCATGAACCCAGGCATTGGTAAAACCTCCAAATTAAAATATTGGGGAGAAGAGTGTGGTTGCGGGCATAATCATCATCAAGCTGAAGTTAATCATATAGAAAACAAAGAATAAGTTTTTTATTCTCTGACAGCTAAATATAATAAAGGCAGGGAAACCTGCCTTTTGCGTAATTTAATTGCTTATCTGATGTTATTAACTCGCAATTTCTTGAGCATATAAATATAGCTCTTGCAGTTGTTTTAGCTTTTCTTCGTTATCGCTATGTTCTTCTGCTAACAGCTGAATGGTATTGATATATTCAGTCAGCTTTTCTGGCGTTAATTGCTCTTTTCTATGCGCTAACCAACGTTGTTGTTCATCATAAGTTAATGTGGCTGGGAAGTTTCTCGCACGGTAACGGAAAAACAGCGGCTCCATACGTGGATCTTCAAAAGTTAAATTAAGTGCTGGTAAGTTTTGTGGCTGTGTTGAGCGAATAATTTCCATCGCGCTACGATCATTATCGCTAAAAAAGCCATTGTATAATTGAGCATCAACATCATCTGCAGGGGTAAATGGTGTTTGCTGAGCAAAAATCTCGACAACTTTATTGCGGATCTCAGGATTAGACAGCAATATTGCTTGGTTATTTAAACAATTATCAATATCTAATCCAATTCTATCGGCATCTTGAGATCTGAGGGTATTTTTAGGTGCAACGATAGGGCATTTATTAATATGCAGTAATTTTATCGGAACTGGTGGCTCATCGGCAGATAACTCACTGCGAGGAGTATATAAGCGCTCACGCAATTGCTCTGAAGTGAGGGTTAATAAAGGGGAAATATCCGCAGCTAAATCACAAACAATCACCGCATTACGATTATCTGGATGCCAAGCTAAAGGAGCTACAAGGCTTAAATTAGAACGCGCTGCACCAAACATACCAGAGACATGCACAAGCGGCGTCATGGTTGGGATATCTATCAGTGCTTGTACTTTACGTTTATCACGTAAATTAAAGAAATAATCAAACATACGAGGTTGCGCTTGTTTGAGTTTTTTTGCCATCGCAATAGTTGCATAAACGTCTGACATGGCATCATGCGCATTTTCGTGGGAGATCCCATTTGCTTTAGTTAATAGCTCAAGGCGAAAACTCGGAAAACCATCATCATTCTCAGGCCAATTAATTCCCTCAGGACGCAATGCATAACATGCACGTAAAACATCAAGTAAATCCCAACGTGAATTTCCTTTTTGCCAACTATAAGCATAGGGATCATAAAAATTACGATATAAGATATTTCTGGTGACTTCATCATCAAAGCGTAAATTGTTATAACCCATAATACAACTGTTAGGCTGGCTAAAGGCTTGATGAATTTGGCGAGTAAATTCAGCTTCTGATACACCATGCTTTAGTGCTATTTGTGGTGTGATCCCCGTTATCATGACGGCTTCTGGCTGAGGTAAGTAATCATCATTCGGTTTGCAATAAATGACCAGAGGATCTTCAATGATATTAAAATCCATATCTGTTCTGACACCGGCAAATTGCGCAGGGCGATCCATCGCAGGATGCGTACCAAAGGTCTCGTAGTCATGGATATAGAAAGTGGGGGTATTAGCTGAATTTGACAAGGTTCCCTACCGTAATTTATCTACTTTATGGATATACAGACATGGTAAACCATAATGTTGAAAACGTGAAATGTCAGATTAAAGCATGTTAATAATGTCTCTGAGATCGGGTATTGTAGTTAAGGGAAGTCAAAGAGTATCACCACTTACGTTAATCACTATTTCGTTGTTTTTTATGATGGTAATAAAGTGATAAGAAAGTCCTGTAATCCGTTGTGTTATATTCGTTTTATTGTAATATTTTTATTTATTATCAAAGAATTGCATACCTGAGTAAGGATATTGACGACAAGTTTTTAAACGACTCTCTAAATCGCCTACATGTATTTCTAATTTGTGGTTATCAGGATCGTAAAAATAAAAAGAGTCTCCTTCACTTTTATTTTCTTTCCACGATGTAATGCCGTGTGATAGAAGATGCTGTTTAAATGTTTCAAAATTATTTGCAGATAAACTAAATGCATAATGGGTGTAATCACTTATTTCAGTGATATTGCGGGTATCTTCGGATAAACATAACCACAAAGTATTTAACTGTAGATAAGCTCCGTGATCCCATATTGCCAGGGGTTTAAAACCAAGTACTTCAACATAAAAGTGAAAGCTTTTTTTGACGTCATTGACGGCAAGTGTTAGATGATTTAAATCAGTAAGCATAATCATTAGTCGATAAGATAAATAATCAGGTTATTGTAACAAATAGGTCGAACAGAAAAGAATAATAGGGTGTCTATTTGTGTGTTGCATTTAAAATAGTGGTAAGTACTACCAGCATAAAAATCGATCTTCTGCACATAATTTGAATGTTAACGTTAACTTTAGTGCGTTAAATCACATAATGGTAAATATTTTCTACGTTATAAATAGAGTTAACGTTAACATTCTGGTCGCAAAATGACTTTATAAGGCGCTTAACAATGAATAAAGATGCTAAAAAATACTATGTGATCTTAAGTGCGTTGCTATTTTTCTTCTTTTTTACATGGTCTTCATCGTTTTCATTAATCTCTATTTGGTTACATCAATATGTTGGACTTAAAGCAACAGATACTGGTTTGATATTCTCGGCTATATCATTGATTGCTTTATGTGCCCAGCCACTCTATGGCTTTATTCAAGATAAACTGGGTTTACGCAAAAATTTACTGCTGGTTATCGCGGTATTGCTTATTTTATCGGGGCCTTTTTTTCTTAGCTTTGCGGCAATATTGCGCTGGAATATTTTTATTGGCTCTATTCTCGGAGGGCTCTATGTAGGAATGACTTTTAATGCCGGGATCGGCGTTTTAGAATCTTATACTGAGCGTGTTAGCCGTATTCGTGGTTTTGAGTATGGCAGGGCGAGGATGTGGGGCTCTTTGGGATGGGCATCGGCAACCTTTATTGCTGGGCATAATATCAATATCGATCCTAACTATAACTTTTTTATGGCATCGATAGCGGGGGTGATCTTCTTAATTCTGTTGGCGTTACTAAAAACAGATAAACCAGATGCTTTTAATCAATTAGAGCATGGTAAACCTTCTGCACTCACCATCAATGATGCATTAAACTTACTGTCATTACCGCGCTTTTGGGCATTAATATTATTTGTGGTCGGAACCTGTATTTATAGCGTCTACGATCAACAGTTCCCGGTTTTCTTCTCTTCACAATTTGCATCATTACAGCAAGGTAATGAGATGTACGGGTATCTTAATTCCTTACAGGTTTTCTTAGAAGCGGGAGGAATGTTTGTTGCGCCTTTCTTAGTGAACAAAATAGGAGCGAAAAACGGTTTATTATTGGCGAGTAGTGTGATGGCTGCGCGTATTATTGGTTCTGGATTAGTTGAAGGGCCGATAATGATCTCTTGTATGAAGTTATTACATGCCGTTGAGCTTCCTATCCTGTTAATTTCTATTTTTAAATATAACAGCCAACATTTTGATAAGCGTTTATCTTCTACATTGTATTTAGTCGGTTTCCAATGTGTCAGTTCCATTGTGGCAACATTGTTATCCCCATTAGCGGGTTATGGCTATGATCATTACGGTTTTGCCCCTACGTATATGGTGATGGGATGTATGGTAGTCGGTACTACGTTACTTTCTGCTGTGTTGTTACGTGCTGACTCGAAAGCATTACCACAACATGATATGACTGATCTCGATAGTAACAATAAAGCTCAACCGATTTAAGCGGGTAGGCATTAGCTATTACAGCGCTGCTAGATAATTTTTATGGCTACCATTCGTGAGTGGTAGCTTTTTTTATCGATTTTATTTAGGTTTACGAATATCGGCTGATTGACTATATTGAATAGAGCGTATCATTCTAATCTACTGTTTATTAAGCCAAATCAATTAAATTTATAAACTTTACTTGTTTATTGACACGATTAAGCGATAATCTTAAACAGTACTATTTTTCTTAAATATCAATTGTAAAGGTGTAGGAAATGGATAACGCAAGCAAGCCGTCTTTCCAAAACGTACTGGAGTTTGTGCGTATGTATCGTCGTAAAAACAAAATCCGTCGTGAGATCACTGACAATGAGAAAAAGATCCGTGATAACCAAAAACGTGTTCTTTTATTAGACAACTTAAGTGAATACATTAAGCCTGGTATGTCAATTGAAGATGTACTCGGTATTATCGCTAATATGCGTAGTGACTATGAAGATCGTGTAGATGATTACATCATAAAAAATGCAGATCTCTCTAAAGAGCGTCGTGAATTGTCAAAACAATTAAAAGCGATGGGTGAAATTAAAAATATTCCTAATATTAAAAATTAATTATATTAGCTGGCAAATTCAAAGGCCTCTGAATGGTTGTTCAGAGGCCTTTTTTTTCGTTTTTTCATCATAGTTATGGTCACACAAGCCATAAAACAAAAGAGCCTGCTAATTAACAGGCTCTTGGATTAACAACGGATATTTTATCGCGTTATATTATTGCTTCTTTTCTCTTATGACTCACTATGCGTTGACGCTTTAGTCATTTCAGATGAAGCATGATTAGTTGAACAATGACCGCCCGCACCGCTACGGCCTTGCTTATCAAAGGCTGGACGTGCATCCCATGCTTTGATTTCAATTGCTACAGGTGCATCTGTAGATGCCGGAGCTTTCGTCATTGGCGAGCTAGCATGTAACTGGCGTACTGTTGGCTCTTGACGAATAACGGTCACTTTAGCTGGCTGCTTAACTTCAACTGATACGACTTCGGTTTCCGTTTTAGTTTCAGCAACAGGCTCGGTCACTTCAGGCTGTGTTTCTACAGGTGTAGATTGAGAAGCAGTTTGCTCTACATGTTGCTCAGCCGCACATTCAGTTGATGCTTGGGTTGTTGCTGGCATCTCAGGTACAGGCGCTTGCGTTGTCATGTCACTATGGGTGTCTTCACTAGCGGTTTCATGATCAGCATTAGCTATGACTTTATTATGAGCGGCTTCCGTTTTCTCTTCGGCAACATCTGCTTGCTCAGTCACTTCATGTAGATAAGCTTCCGTTGTATTTAATACCGCAGAGATATTCTCTTTACGAGTAACATGCTCTTGGGTATTAACGTCAGCAATAACGTTGTTAACAGTGTTTTCTTCTACATGATCTACAGTTGACTCATTAACATCAGAAGTCGTTTCTTGCGGTGCAATCGCGACAATTTCAGCTACAGCTTCAGTGGTTGATTCAGTACTAACTGTGACCGAATAAGTCGCTTCAGTTGCTTCAGTATTTGCTGTTTGAGCCTGAGCAACATCTGCAGCAATGGTTTCTGATACTTCTGGTGCAATAGCAACCATTTGTGGATCTTTATGAGTAATGAAGTTTTTAGCAACTGTATTGTCAGTGCTATTTTCAACATTATTGTCAACAAATGGTGCATCACTAATTGGTGTGACAGGGTAATGAATACATACTTTACCTGACGCAAGCTCTGGAGAAGCTACGGCCATCGTTAGCGGCATAGGGGAGACTAATGTACGTTCATCACGATAACGGCGACGACGTTGCCCACTAACACGTAAATGACGAGGTGAACGGCGAGAGCGACGTGGCATCACATTTTCTTGTTGGCCCGCATTCTCTTCTTTTTTCACTTCTTCTTGTGCTTTTACAGTATCAGTTAACGCATTAGCAGAAACTTGTTCTTGCTCATCTTTAATCGTCGCTACTGGTTTCGCAACTTGCTGTTTTTCTGATGATGGTAATTGACTAACCACTGTCGCTGGTGGCTCAGAAACCGGTGAGTCGCTCACAGCAACATCAATAGCGGGTGTTGCGACAGCATCAGTAACACGAACAGATTGCGTTAATTGACGGCGAGCACGACGAGGCATAACAGGGCGACGAGGTTCTTCTTTCTTCTCAGCCTGTTTTGCTGCATTGTCATTTTCCGCTGTATTTTGTGCGGCTTTCGCAGCTTCTTGTTGTTGCTGACGTTTTTCTTCCTGACGACGACGTTGTTCTGCACGTTGTTCACGGCGTTGTTGACGACGGGCTTCACGTTCAGCGATTTCTTGCTCATTACTGACTTCAGTATTGGCATTTTGCGCTTTCTGATTACGGTTCTTACGATTTTCTTCGCTCGTTACGTTATCGCGATTGCGCTCGTGGTCACGATTGCGATCATTATCGCGTTCACGGCGGTTATTATTGCGACGATTGTTATTATTTCGGCGCTCACGACGGTTTTCATTATTCTCTTTTTTGCTTTCTTGCGGTTTTTCTTCAATGACAGGCTCTGGCTGACTCGCAAATAAGTTAGAGAAGAATTTTGCAATAGCACTAAAGAATCCACCACTCTCTGTTGTTTCGCTTTTCTTCACCTGTTTAGCTGGAGTTGGTGCAGATTTTTTCTTATTGGTGGTGTCAGCGCTATTATCTTGTAATGCAAAAGCGGATATCGCCGGTTGCTCTGGCGCTTTACGCTCAGGTACGGCTTCATCTTCTGCTTCATTTAACTGAGTTTCGTGATATTGCGCCAAATTGTAGCTTAATGAAGAGATCTCTTCGCCCTTGCGCACACGAATAACTGAGAAATGCGGTGTTTGCATTTGATCATTAGGAACAATCACTACTTTGACATTGGCTTGGCGCAACTCAATATCGGTGACGGCCTTACGTTTTTCATTGAGCAAGTAAGAGGCAATTTGTACGGGCACAATAGCGTGTACTTCATGAGTATTTTCTTTTAATGCTTCTTCTTCGATAAGACGCAATACAGAAAGAGAAAGTGACTCATTATCACGGATAGTCCCTGTGCCTAAACAACGTGGACAAACATGATGGCTTGATTCACCTAATGAAGGACTTAAACGCTGACGTGACATCTCTAATAAGCCGAAACGCGAAATGCGACCTATTTGAATACGTGCGCGATCTTGGCGCACAGCCTCACGCATTCTATTTTCCACTTCACGCTGATGACGAACAGGGGTCATATCGATAAAGTCGATAACAATCAAACCACCAAGGTCACGTAGACGGAGTTGGCGCGCAATTTCATCAGCAGCTTCTAAGTTAGTGTTAAAGGCTGTCTCTTCAATATCGCCACCTCGTGTTGAACGAGATGAGTTAATATCGATAGCGGTTAATGCTTCTGTTGTATCAATAACCAGAGCGCCACCCGAAGGTAAACGGACTTCACGTTGGAAGGCTGATTCAATTTGAGATTCAATTTGGTAGTGACTAAATAGTGGTACAGCCCCTGTGTAGTGGCGAATTTTGCTAGCAAAGTCACCACGACCAATGGCTTCAATATGGCTACGAGCCATTTCAACTACTTTAGCGTTATCAATTAAGATCTCACCAATATCTGGTCGTAAATAATCACGGAAAGCACGTACAATCACGTTACTTTCTTGGTGGATCAGAAAAGGAGCAGGGCGGCTTTCCGCTGCTTTTTTGATAGCATCCCAATGTCTTAAACGGTAGCTTAAATCTTGTTGTAATGCTTCTGCGGATTTACCCACACCTGCAGTACGAACAATCAACCCCATTCCATCAGGAATATCAAGGCTAGATAATGCTTCCTTTAATTCAGTACGATCTTCCCCTTCAATACGACGAGAAATACCGCCAGCACGAGGGTTATTTGGCATTAATACCAAATAGCTACCTGCAAGGCTAATAAAGGTGGTTAAAGCAGCACCTTTATTTCCGCGCTCTTCTTTATCTACCTGTACAATTACCTCTTGACCTTCTTTTAAAACATCTTTGATGTTAGGACGACCATGTGAGTGATAATTACTAGGAAAATATTCGCGGGCAATTTCTTTGATAGGAAGGAAACCGTGGCGTTCCGCACCATAATCAACAAAAGCGGCTTCTAGACTGGGTTCAATTCGGGTGATTTTACCTTTATAGATATTGGCTTTTTTTTGCTCATGTCCGGGGCTTTCGATATCCAGATCATACAAACGTTGCCCATCAACAAGGGCAACACGCAACTCTTCCTGTTGAGTCGCGTTAATTAACATTCTTTTCATATTGTGACTTACTCGTTATTTTCACGTTTTATAATGTGCCACTGACATACGTAATTACACTATTGATAACCGATGACCTCGTGTCTTTTACAAAGGCGTCAACCTCACGGTTGTCGATTGTATAGAGGTGCAATTTGTCGGTGAGTCTGATTTTCAGTTCTAAAATTCAGCACTCTTTAATTGAGACGTAATGTGCCAACTCAATAAGTGATGTATTTATGGCATACTAAATTGTTTGATATTCGACTATGTCTTACGCCATTGCTGCATTTGAATATCAAACAAACAAAATTTCATAAATATACCTGATAAACTTAATCAGGAGAGTCTGCATTATTCCATTGGTGTTGGGGTTATAGCAAGATGACTTTTCCGCTTTGGTGACTTTTTCTGTATAAATATGAGAGATTAGTTAATGTTTCGTCTTTTTCCCATTAATCAGGTTAAAATAGGCACCTAATTTGATGTTATTTTGTGCACCAATAATTTGTTTGTCATTTTTTATTTTAAGAGAGCTAAAAAATCGCCACTATGAAATCATTTAATCAAGTTCAGTTCGTCACCATTGATGGCGATGAAGCAGGCCAGCGTATTGATAATTTTTTACTGGCACGCTTAAAAGGTGTACCGAAAAGTATGATTTACCGAATTATCCGCAAAGGTGAAGTTCGGGTTAATAAAGGGCGCATTAAGCCTGAATATAAATTAGCTGCAGGGGATAGCATTCGTATTCCTCCTGTCCGGGTAGCAGAAAAAGAAGAACATGCGGTATCGCCTAAGTTAGAAAAAGTATCAGCACTTGCTGAGTGTATTTTATATGAAGATGAACATGTGATGCTGATTAATAAGCCATCAGGGACGGCAGTACATGGTGGTAGCGGACTCAGTTTTGGTGTGATTGAAGGTTTAAGGGCATTGCGTCCAGAGGCGAGATTTCTAGAATTAGTGCATCGCCTTGATAGAGATACCTCAGGGGTATTATTGATTGCTAAAAAGCGCTCAGCCCTGCGTTCACTACACGAACAGCTAAGATTAAAACAGATGCAAAAAGATTATTTAGCCTTAGTACGTGGTCAATGGCAATCTCATACAAAAGTAGTACAAGCCCCTTTATTGAAAAATATCCTACAAAGTGGTGAGCGGGTGGTTAAAGTAAGTAGTGAAGGTAAACCATCAGAAACACGCTTTAAGGTAGAAGAGCGCTTTGAATTTGCGACCTTAGTTAAAGCAAGTCCTGTCACGGGACGAACTCATCAAATTCGTGTCCATACATTACATGCCGGCCATCCTATTGCTTTTGATGATCGCTATGGTGATCGTGATTTTGATACACAATTAGCTTCAACCAAGCTTAATCGTCTCTTTTTACATGCGAGTTCATTAACCTTTATTCATCCCTCAACAGGGGAAAAAATGCGTATTGAAGCGCCGATGGATAAAACGTTACGTTACTGTTTACAAGTATTACGCAATCAAAAATCTTAATACTACTGTTTTCAAACTAGCAAAGTGGGAGAAAATTTTTTCCCACTTTGTTTGCAAATGATTTACCGTTGTCGTCCTAGAAAATAGGATCAGTATCCAGCCAAGGTTATTTGGTGATGGTTGATATACATTGCTCAACAATTTTATCGATATTCCACTCTTTCGGTAGCGATTTAGAGCCGTCTTTTCTCATTTCCATATCAACACGAATAAATTCGGTCATACCATAATCTTTGATGATGTTGTCGTAAGTACAGCTACAAACTTCGGTAATTTGTGGTATTAGTGCATCATCAGTCACACCAGAACCGAGTATGCAACTACTAATAAAGTTCTTTTTAAATGAAGATGCACTTTCATCTTCTTTTTTGGGATCAGTATTTTGGGCAACATTACTACTGTTGTCTGCTTTTACGGCTGAATTGTCAGGTGCTTTCTCATCAGAGCAACCTACTACCGATGCCGTAAGGATTAAAGCTGCCAAAATTGATGCTAATTTATTCATAATACGCTTTATCGCTAAATAAGATTAAAATAAGACAATCACGACTATTCCTGATTATCTGTGGAAAGTAATGGGTTAATTCTTTGTGAGAGTAACATTTTATTCAATCGGATAAGTGGTAATCCGATTAAAGAATTTGGGTCATCACCGCTTAATTTATCGAACAGAGTAATTCCTAACCCCTCAGATTTGAAACTTCCTGCGCAATAAAACGGCGTTTCTTTATTTAAATAGCCGATAATTTCATCATCGGTTAAATGCCGAAAGTGAACTTGAAATAATTCACAATGACTTTCATAGGCTAATGTTGAGCTATTATATAAAGTTAATCCAGTATAAAATGATACACATTGACCAGATGCTTGTTTTAATTGTGCAAAAGCGTTTTCAAAATTAAGGGGCTTACCCGTAATTTTTTTATTGAGTACACAAACCTGATCTGAACCAATAATTAAGTGATTTGGGTATTGTACCTCTAAAGCTCGCGCTTTTTCATAGGATAAACGAGTGACTAACGCTTGTGCACACTCTGTGGGCAAAGGGGTTTCGTCAATGTTTGGGGAGGCCTGTATAAAGGGCATTCCAAGCTTTTTCAGAAGCTGAGCTCGGAAGGGTGAAGTCGACGCAAGAACCAGTGGCAACATATTTTTTATAAAATCCGTAGCAAAATGATGCCCGACATTCTAAACTATGCGCCGCTGATAAAGCGAATTTTGGTGGAAAGGTGTAGATAACCCGCCTTTTTCTTTGACTATATTCCATTACAAAGATAATATGCGCGCCTTATGCAAAAGGTAAAATTACCCCTGACCATTGATGCGCTGCGAGCAGCACAGAAGAATTTAGACTATGACGGTCAATATTCCTCTGAGCAAGTTAGCCGCTTAGCTGAATCGGTGGTCAGTGTGGACAGTAATATTGATGTGGCTTTATCATTTGATATTGACCATCAACGTTTGGCAGTCATCAAGGGGCATTCCGATGTGGATGTCACTTTAGAGTGTCAGCGTTGCGGGGGCCATTTTCCCTATCATGTTCACACAACATATTGTTTTAGCCCTGTTGTTAGTGATGAACGGGCTGAAGCATTACCGGAAGAATATGAGCCAATCGACGTAGACGATTTTGGTGAAATAGATTTGCTGGCGATGATTGAAGATGAAATAATCCTCAACTTGCCGGTGGTTCCGGTACATGATTTTGAACACTGTGAAGTGTCCGACGCGGAACAAGTGTTCGGTGAACTCCCTGAAGAATTATCAGAGAAGCCGAATCCATTTGCCGTATTAGCCAGTTTAAAGAAAAGTACTAAGGAGTAAGGTCAATGGCCGTACAACAAAACAAACCAACTCGTTCTAAACGTGGTATGCGTCGTTCTCATGACGCACTGACAGCAACTCATGTTTCTGTTGACAAAACTTCTGGTGAAACTCACCTGCGTCACCATGTAACTGCTGACGGTTACTACCGTGGCCGCAAGGTTATCAACAAGTAATTAGCTTTATAGCTCGTTGATACTTTGACAAATCTAACCATAGCGTTAGATGCGATGGGCGGGGACTTCGGTCCTCGTATCACAGTGCCTGCATGTTTGCGGGCGCTGGCATCTAATCCTCATTTAAAAATATTGCTGGTGGGTCAACCAGACTCTATCTCTCCTCTGCTTGCAAATCAAAATGCTGAGCTAATCTCCCGTTTACATGTTATACCGGCTGAACATATTGTCGCCAATGATGCCAAACCTTCACATGCTATTAGAGCAAGTAAAGGCACATCAATGCGCGTGGCACTCGATCTGGTGAAAACAGGGGAAGCACAGGCATGTGTAAGTGCAGGTAACACCGGTGTGTTGATGGGGTTAGCAAAACTTCGGCTAAAAGCGATTGATGGAATAGAACGTCCTGCATTGGTTTCTGTGTTACCTAATCAGAAAAAAAGCAAGACCGTCGTTCTTGATTTAGGCGCGAACGTTAACTGTGATAGCCAAATGTTAGTTCAATTTGCTGTTATGGGTGCCGTGATGGCAGAAGAAATTGCAGGTATACATTCACCTAAAGTGGCACTTTTAAATATTGGTGAAGAAGAGAGTAAGGGATTAGATAATATCCGCGAAGCCGCCACCGTTCTTAAGGCGACACCAAATATAAACTATATTGGTTATGTGGAAGGTAACGAGTTACTGACCGGCAAAACAGATGTGTTGGTGTGTGACGGCTTCGCAGGTAATGTTTCCCTTAAAACAATGGAAGGGGTGATTAGAGTCTTCCTTTCATTGATTAAATCTTCTACTGGTGACAATAAAAAAACGTCGTGGTGGATGAAATTATTGAAGAAATGGTTACAAAAACGCCTAAATAAGCGTTTTGGCCATATGAACCCCGACCAGTATAACGGTGCTTCTCTGTTAGGATTACGCGGTATCGTCATTAAAAGCCATGGTGGCGCAAATGAAAACGCGTTTACAGCAGCAATAGAACAGGCTGTTCAGGCCATTGAGCGACAAATTCCAGAACGAATTGCCTCACGTCTGAATACAGTATTACCCAAGAGTGATTGATAGTATGTATACAAAAATCTTAGGTACTGGTAGTTACTTGCCTGTACAAGTGCGAACTAATGCCGATTTAGAAAAAATGGTTGATACATCAGACGAGTGGATTGTCACCAGAACAGGTATTCATGAACGTCGTATCGCAACAGAAGAAGAAACTGTTGCCAAAATGGGTGCGAGTGCCGCTGAGAATGCATTAGAAATGGCTGATATTGATAGACAAGAAATTGGCTTAATTATCGTTGCCACAACATCAGGCTCTCATGCGTTTCCGAGTGCGGCATGTCAAATTCAACACGCCCTCGGTATTGCTGATTGTATCGCGTTTGATGTTGCAGCCGCGTGCTCAGGATTCGTTTACGCGTTAAGTATCGCTGATCAATTTATTAAGGCTGGCACGGTGAAACAAGCTTTAGTGATTGGTGCTGATCGCTTATCACATGCGTTAGATCCTAACGATCGCGGTACAATTATTCTTTTCGGTGATGCTGCTGGTGCCGTCGTTGTCGGTGCTTCTGAAGAGTCAGGTATTATTTCTACACATTTACATTCTGATGGGCGTTTTGGTGAGCTGTTAGCTCTGCCTTATCAGGATAGAGAAAATCAAGACTTACCTGCTTATGTCACCATGGCAGGGAATGAAGTCTTTAAAGTCGCAGTTCGTGAACTTGCCCACATTGTGGATGAAACATTAGAAGCGAATCATATTGATAAATCGGAACTCGACTGGCTTGTGCCTCATCAAGCAAATTTAAGAATTATTTCAGCAACAGCCAAAAAGCTGGATATGACAATGGATAAAGTCGTGGTGACATTAGATCGCCACGGTAATACGTCAGCAGCATCCGTTCCTACAGCATTAGATGAAGCTGTAAGAGACAATCGCATTCAACGTGGGCAGTTAATTCTGTTAGAAGCGTTTGGTGGCGGCTTTACTTGGGGCTCTGCACTTATCCGTTTTTAATATTATCAGGAAAATAAACATGACTGATTTTGCAATGGTTTTCCCTGGACAGGGATCACAAGCGATTGGAATGCTTGCAGAACTTGCCGAGCATTATCCAATAGTGACAGAAACATTTGCTCAAGCATCTGATGTATTGGGTTATTCTCTTTGGGATTTAGTGCAAAATGGTCCTGAAGAAGAGTTAAACAAAACATGGAAAACACAGCCGGCATTATTAGCAGCATCCGTTGCTATTTGGCGAGTATGGCAAGAAAAGCAAGGCAAAATGCCACAAATGATGGCAGGTCACAGTCTTGGTGAGTATTCTGCTTTAGTCTGTGCTGGCGTAATTGATTTTGCTGCGGCGATTAAACTAGTAGAATTGCGCGGTCAATTAATGCAAGAGGCTGTACCTGCAGGTACTGGCGCCATGTATGCAATTATCGGATTAGATAATGATGCTATTGCAAAAGCTTGTGAAGATGCGGCTCAAGGACAAGTTGTCTCACCGGTGAACTTTAACTCACCCGGTCAAGTGGTGATTGCGGGTAATAAAGAAGCCGTAGAGCGTGCAGGGGCATTATGTAAAGAAGCTGGAGCGAAACGTGCGTTACCTTTAGCGGTAAGTGTGCCTTCTCACTGTGCTTTAATGAAGCCTGCTGCAGATAAGTTAGCTGTTGCATTGCAAGAAATTGAATTTAAACAACCTGAAATTCAAGTTGTTAATAATGTTGATGTGAAAGCACAAACCGATGCTAATGCTATTCGAGATGCATTAGTTCGTCAGCTTTATAATCCAGTCCGCTGGACTGAAACGGTTGAATTTATTGCTGACAAGGGCATCACACAATTATTAGAAATAGGACCCGGTAAAGTATTAACTGGTTTAACGAAACGTATTTCTAAAGAGATGAACGCTGCGGCAGTTAATGATATTGCATCATTAGACGCTGCATTAGGAAATGACTGAGGGATCTCATGGGATTTGACGGAAAAATAGCGCTAGTTACTGGTGCAAGCCGTGGTATTGGCCGTGCGATTGCAGAAAAGCTAATAGCATGTGGTGCTACCGTAATTGGTACAGCAACGAGTGAAAACGGTGCTAAAGCGATCAGCGAATATTTAGGCAATAAAGGTAAAGGTTTTGTGTTAAACGTCACAGAAACTGACTCTATTGAAAAATTTTTAGCTGATGTGCGCGCGGAATTTGGCGAAATTGATATTTTGGTCAATAATGCAGGTATTACTCGTGATAACCTGTTGATGCGCATGAAAGATGATGAGTGGCAAGATATCATTGACACTAATCTTTCATCAGTCTTCCGTCTGTCTAAAGCAGTTATGCGTGCTATGATGAAAAAACGTTATGGTCGCATAATTACTATTGGTTCAGTAGTTGGAACCATGGGTAATGCTGGACAGGCAAACTACGCGGCAGCAAAAGCGGGTGTGATTGGTTTTAGTAAATCATTAGCACGCGAAGTTGCTTCCCGTGGCATTACGGTAAATGTTGTTGCTCCTGGCTTTATCGAAACTGATATGACCAGAGCGTTAACAGAAGACCAAAGAGCCGGTATTTTATCTCAAGTGCCAGCTAACCGTTTAGGTGATGCCAAAGAGATTGCCAGTGCTGTAGCTTTCTTAGCTTCTGATGAAGCAGGCTATATCACGGGTGAAACATTGCATGTCAATGGCGGCATGTACATGGTCTAATTACGGGGACGTCTTTATATTTGCTTTTTGCGTACAATATAATGCAAAATATAGCGAATAAAGTAGTCCACACAGTCGGGATTGGTTAGATCTTTTCCTGTATTTATAAACTAAGAAAATCATCGCGCAAGCGAGTTTTGATAGGAAATTTAATAGTATGAGCACTATCGACGAACGCGTTAAGAAAATCATTGTTGAACAACTGGGTGTTAAAGAGGAAGAAGTTGTGAATTCAGCTTCATTTGTTGATGACTTAGGCGCTGATTCTCTTGACACAGTTGAGCTGGTAATGGCTCTGGAAGAAGAATTCGATATCGAAATCCCAGACGAAGAAGCAGAAAAAATTACTACAGTTCAAGCTGCTATTGATTACGTTGAAAACGCAGGTAAATAAGCTTGCTAATCTAGGCGGTCACTCGACCGCCTATATTCTTAATCCTAAACTTTTTCCCTCCTTGGAGGATAAGCGTGTCTAAGCGTCGTGTAGTTGTGACCGGACTAGGCATGTTATCTCCTGTCGGTAATAACGCAGAAGCTTCTTGGAAAGCTGTGTGTGCCGGACAGAGTGGTATCGGCCTTATCGAAGAATTTGACACCAGTCATCATGCGACTAAATTCGCAGGATTGGTAAAAGATTTCAATCATGAAGATTACAATCTTTCGCGTAAAGATGCGCGCAAGATGGATCTCTTTATTCAATATGGTATTGCAGCAGGTGTTCAAGCCATTGCGGATTCAGGTCTTGAAGTAACAGAAGCCAATGCAAGTCGTATCGGAGCTGCTATTGGTTCTGGTATTGGTGGCTTAGGCCTTATCGAGGAAAATCATTCATCATTAATCAATGGTGGCCCTCGTAAAATTAGCCCATTCTTTGTTCCTTCAACCATCATTAATATGGTTGCTGGCCATTTAAGCATTATTTATGGCTTACGTGGACCGACCATTTCTATCGCAACTGCATGTACATCAGGTGTGCATAATATCGGGCATGCCGCTCGTATTATCGCTTATGGTGATGCTGATGTGATGTTAGCGGGCGGCGCTGAAAAAGCAACAACACCATTAGGTGTTGGTGGTTTTGGTGCAGTACGTGCATTATCAACACGTAATGATGATCCTCAAGCGGCAAGTCGCCCATGGGATAAAGATCGTGATGGTTTCGTGTTAGGTGATGGTGCAGGTGTGTTAGTCCTCGAAGAGTATGAACACGCTAAAGCACGTGGCGCTAAAATTTATGCAGAAGTTGTTGGTTTTGGTATGAGTAGTGATGCTTACCATATGACCTCTCCTGCAGAAAATGGCGCCGGTGGTGCACTTGCAATGGAAAACGCATTGAAAGATGCGGGTATTACCGCTGCTGATGTCGGTTATATCAATGCGCATGGTACTTCTACTAATGCGGGTGATATTGCAGAAGCGCAAGCTGTTGAAACGGTATTTGGCAAAGGGACGGATGTATTAGTTAGCTCAACAAAATCGATGACGGGTCACTTATTAGGTGCTGCCGGGGCGATTGAGTCTATCTTTACTATTTTGTCTTTACGTGACCAAATTGTACCGCCAACAATCAATCTTGATAATCAAGATGAACATTGTCACCTTGATTTCGTACCACATAAAGCGCGTAAAGTTGAGAACATGGATTATGCACTATGTAACTCATTTGGCTTTGGTGGTACCAACGGTTCGATTCTCTTTAAGCGTGTGTAAACCGCTTATTCGCGTATTGAATTAGTCTAAAGACCCAGACGTCATGCTGGGTCTTTTATTTTATCTATAGCTTTGTCCTTTTACATTAACTTGTTTATCATGTACAAAAAATATCAATAACATAGATTATAAATAAGGTGTTTGATGTATTGGGTAAATGGACAACAGCAACAAAGCATCAATGTGAGTGATCGCGCGGTACAATTTGGTGATGGCTGTTTTACAACACTTGCTGTTGAACAAGGTAAACCTATTCTATTATCTGCTCACCTTAAGCGTTTACAACGCGGTTGTGATGCACTGTTTTTGCCCTCACCAGACTGGCAATGGTTAGCCAGCCATCTTCTACAAATAGCGTCCACAATCACTGAAAAAAGTGTTATTAAGGTGATTATTAGCCGCGGAAGCGGTGGGCGAGGCTATTCATCGAAAGGCTTTGACACACCCACAGTGATCACATCCTGCTCAACTTACCCGTTTTATTATCATAACTTACAAAAGCAAGGGGTTTCTTTAGCTATTAGCCCAGTGAGATTGGGACAAAATAGTTTATTAGCCGGTATCAAGCATCTTAATCGCTTAGAGCAAGTGCTGATTAAACACCATTTAGAAACAACCCCATTTGATGACATGTTAGTGTGTGACAATGAAGGATATTTAGTTGAAGCGAATGCCGCAAATCTTTTCTGGCGTAAAGGAAATCAATTATTTACCCCGGATATTAGTCTTTCGGGTGTGAATGGGATCATGCGCCAGCAGGTATTAGATTTTGCGCAACAATTGGACTGGGATATTCACATTGTGCGAGAAAAACCGCAAACGCTCTATCAAGCAGATGAAATTTGGTTAACCAATGCACTGATGCCCATTATTCCCGTAAAACAGATCTATTTTTCAGATGATAAGCACTATCAATATCGCGATAGAGACGCTTACCATGTTGTTTTACAACACTGTTTGTCACTGACTTAACGTTTGATGAGTTATAAATGAAGATAAAAAAATTAGTTTGGATAGCCTTTTTTGCATTATTGATTAGCGCTGGCGCAGCCACATTATATATTATGCAAAGCCTTCGTGGGTTAGAGAACAATGTTGTGGTAAAGCAAGATGAAATGCTGCTTACTGTTCCGGCAGGAACAGGGCGTATTGCGATGGAACAATTGCTTATTAAGAATAATCTTCTTAAACAAGGAGATTATTTTCAAATTTTATTAAAAGTAAAACCAGAACTCAGTCAATTTAAAGCAGGGACTTATCGTTTAACAAAAGGTATGACACTGCGAGATGTTTTGCTGTTAATAAAAAGTGGCAAAGAGGCGCAGTTTACGATTCGATTTATCGAGGGTAGCCGTTTAAGTGATTGGCAAGCTATTTTTGATAAAGCTCCTGAGTTAAAGATTGTCGCAAATGGTATGGAAAGCGATAAGTTACGCCAAGAAATAGGAATGAAGCCTGAAATTACCCATCTTGAGGGTTGGTTTGCTCCTGATACTTACCATTACACCGCAGGCACGACGGATATCGCCATTTTAAAACGTGCTTATCAGCAAATGGAAAAAACATTAGAAGAAGAGTGGCTAAAACGCGATAGTGATTTACCCTATAAATCTGCCTATGAAATGTTGATTATGGCATCGATTATTGAAAAAGAGACTGGCATTGATGCAGAAAGAACCAAAGTGGCCTCGGTGTTTGTTAATCGTTTAAAACGTAATATGCGCTTACAAACTGATCCCACTGTGATTTATGGGTTAGGTGATAAATATCGCGGTACAATTTATCGCAGTGATCTTAATGGCTATACGCCTTACAATACCTACCAAATTGATGGGCTACCGCCAACACCGATTGCTATGCCAAGTGTTGCTTCCATTAAAGCCGCAGCACATCCTGCGGATACGCGTTATCTCTATTTTGTCGCAGATGGCACTGGGGGACATAAGTTTTCTACAACGTTGGCGGAGCATAATAAAGCCGTCGCACAATACCGACGCTTACAACAAAGATAATTATGAAAAACAGCAAATTTATTGTTATTGAAGGATTAGAAGGGGCTGGCAAAACCAGTGCTATTCAAACGGTTGTTGATACATTAAAACAACAAGGGATCACCGATTTGGCCTTTACGCGCGAGCCGGGGGGAACTCCGCTTGCAGAAAAATTACGGGAATTGATTAAACAAGGTATTGAAGGCGAAAAAGTTACCGATAAAGCTGAATTGCTAATGTTATATGCTGCACGAGTGCAACTGGTTGAAAATGTGATAAAACCAGCTTTAGCCCAAGGTAAGTGGGTGATAGGGGATAGACACGATCTCTCTTCACAAGCATATCAAGGTGGTGGTAGAGGAATAGACAAAGCCCTGATGAAGTCACTACGTGATACGGTATTAGCAGATTTTAAACCTGATCTTACCCTTTATCTTGATTTAGATCCGGCCGTTGGTCTAGCCAGAGCACGAGCAAGAGGTGAATTGGACAGAATAGAAAAAGAGTCTATGGACTTTTTTTACCGCACTCGCGAACGTTATCAAGCATTAGCAAAAGAAGACGCCTCGATTATTACCATTGATGCATCACAAGATATTGATAAAGTACAAGCGGATATTCGCGATGTACTCAATCAGTGGCTGACTCAGGAAAATAGCGCATTATGAATTGGTATCCTTGGTTAAATCAGGCATATCGACAACTGGTAAGTATGTACCAAGAAGGGCGTGGTCATCATGCGATTTTGTTGCATGCATCTCAAGGAATGGGGGCTGATGCACTTTCTTATGGATTAAGTCGTTGGTTAATGTGTCAGAATAAGCAGGGTTCAAAAAGCTGTAATGAGTGTCATAGTTGCCGTTTGATGTTGGCAGAAACACATCCAGATTGGCATATCTTGCAAAATGAAAAGGGAAAGTCATCAATAGGGATCGAAGCGGTTAGAAAAGTCACCGAAAAGCTTGAGCACCATGCACAACAAGGTGGCTCACGAGTGGTATGGATAAAAGAGGTTGAGGCATTAACAGAAGCGGCAGCCAATGCGTTATTAAAGACCTTAGAAGAGCCACCAGTTAATTGCTATTTTTTATTGAATTGTCAACAACCTGAAATATTGCTAGCAACACTACGTAGTCGCTGTTTCTATTACCATTTAGCACCGCCTGAGATGAATTATGCGATACATTGGCTACAACAACAGCTACCTAATATGGCTTATGCCGATGGTGTCACAGCATTAAACCTATCTCAAGGTGCGCCCGTTTTAGCGTTATCATTACTAAAACAAGAATGGCAAGAAAGGGAAGCCTTCTGCCAAGCGTTATATGTTAGCTTACAACAACGAAATTTATATGGGTTGTTAGCTCAGTTCAATCAAGATAATGCTGAACGTAAGATCTATTGGTTATTATCATTACTGTTGGATGCTTTAAAACGACAAACTCATGCTGAAGTGTATTGTGTCAACCAAGATAAGCAGCCATTAATTATGGCGTTATCACAGTTGCCTTCTGCAATGTTGCTAGCGGTGAGCGAAAGCTGGAAACAGTGTCGTCATCAATTAGTTACCATTCCAGCAATCAATAAAGAGCTATTGTTGGCAGAACAGTTACTTGATTGGGAAGCCCAGCTAGTTGCTCTAGGGAAATAATTTCCCTTTCCATTTAGCAGACAAGTAAAAGAAATAATATAAAGTTATATAACGATGAGAGTACATTATGTTTTTAGTTGATTCACACTGCCATCTTGACAGCTTAGATTATGAAAAACTGCACAAAAATATTGATGATGTTGTAGAAAAAGCACAACAGCGTGATGTCAAATATATGTTAGCTGTCGCAACAACATTACCTGGCTTTAAAAATATGCGCGAACTGATCGGCAAGCGTGATAATGTGGCTTTTTCTTGTGGGATTCACCCATTAAACCTTGATGAGGGACACGATGTCGCTGAGCTTGCGCGCCTTGCAGCTGAGGCCGATGTTGTTGCATTAGGCGAAACAGGTTTAGACTACTATTATCAACAAGAAAATGCGTCACTTCAGCGTGAAATTTTCCGTGAACATATTCGCATTGGGCGCCAAGTTAATAAACCTGTTATTGTACATACGCGTAGCGCTCGTGAAGATACGCTAACTATTTTAAAAGAAGAAAAGGTTCAAGACTGTGGCGGTGTATTGCACTGTTTTACGGAAGATAAAGAAACAGCAATGGCGCTACTTGATCTTGGTATGTACATCTCTTTTTCAGGCATTGTGACATTTAGAAATGCCGAGCAAATTAGAGAAGCTGCACGTATCGTACCACTTGATCGCATTCTGGTTGAAACGGACTCACCATATTTAGCGCCAGTGCCTCATCGTGGTAAAGAGAACCAACCCGCTTATGTACGTGATGTTGCTGAGTATATGGCCGTATTAAAAGGGGTGAGCATAGAAGAGCTTGCTCAGCAAACCACCCGTAATTTTGCAACACTTTTTCAAATACCAAACCTCGCAGACTAAGTTGTTCAATAGAAATATTGGCGAGTGATGGCTAGGAATTAAAATAAATAATAAGGTGATAAAAATGGCAGAAGAGACAATTTTTAGTAAAATTATTCGTGGTGAAATTCCTGCAGATATCGTTTTTCAAGATGATACTGTCACTGCATTTCGTGATATTTCACCCCAAGCGCCTACTCATATTTTAATTATCCCCAATAAACTTATTCCAACGGTAAACGATGTTACTGCACAAGATGAACAAGTTTTAGGTCATCTATTTGTTGTGGCAGCTAAAATTGCTCAGCAAGAAGGTATTGCAGAAGAGGGATATCGTTTAGTAATGAATTGCAATAAACATGGTGGGCAAGAAGTTTTCCATATTCATATGCATCTTTTAGGTGGAAAACCATTAGGGCCATTATTAAGCAAATAATCTAATGTGATAATAGATCATCATGGCAACAAGGTAGCAGCATGATAAAACAAGCTAAAAGGGTTTATTCATTACTTATAGTATTGTTGATGACAACGTTATTGGCTGGATGTTTTGCGTCTCATTCAGACAATAAACTCTATTTTAATCGTCAACAATCTATTGTGATGGAGCCGTCGGTTTTAGCTGTAGGTATTGTGGCAGGCAAACCATTATTGACGCGTTATGAACAGGGGAGTCGCGCCACGGTGACGTTATCGAATACGCGATCTTATCCTGTCTCTATTCGTTATCGTTTTTATTGGTATAACGAGCAAGGACTGGAAATTTCGCCGGCAGGCCGCGTAAATGATGTAATGATTTTGGGCGATGGTGATACTGAGATCAGTGCTGATATACCCAATAAAACAGTAAGTTATGTCAGAGTCTATCTCTTTACTTAGGATAAGGTAGTCATATGAAAAAAATGCTATTTGTGGTGGCAGCGGTATTTTTACTGGCAGGTTGTCCATCGATGTTACCACAACAACCCCCAGCACCTGTAGAGCCTGTTACTCCCACAGAGCCAACAGAGCCACCTAAACCTATCGAGCCACCCATAGAGGTTGTACCAACACCGCCAAAAATAACCAGTATTAATTGGAACGCGGCCATTCAGCCATTAATTAGAGAGATGTCTGTCACGGATGATTTAGCAACTGGCAAATTATTAGTGGTTGATAATGTAAAAAATAATTCGGGCGGAAACATCCAAGCTGTTAATGCTACTAACACAATTATCGACTCGGTAAATAGTATTAGTGCATTACAAACAGTTCCTTATGCACAAATGATGTCAGCAAGAAAAGCATTAGGACTATCCGGTGAAGATAGCTTAGGATTGCGCAGTGCGGCAATTGGTTTAGCGCGTTATTTGCAAGCAGACTATATTTTGTTTTCTACTGTCGATGGTAAGAAAGATAATCGTGTGATCAGCATGCAATTAATGTCGGTTGCGAGCGGAGAAATACTCTGGAGCGGGCGCCATAAGGTTGAGTAAATCTTATCAACAACAGTTATTGAGCCTATTGCGGGAATGGTTTCCCGCAATACCCTTATCACAGTGGCAAATAACCGCCTTAGCGGGATTAGGGGGCGGTACTTTTCGTTTGCAAAGTAATGGGATAGATTGGGTTGCTCGTTATTATGGCACTGAAAAAACGGCACTTTTTGTTAGGGCTAAAAAAGAGTCTTCGATTTTAAAACAGCTATTAAATACTCAGCTTGCACCAAATATTATTAAACGCCATGGTGCATGGTTTTTTTTCCAGTGGCTAGAGGGTGAGCATCTTACTCATCAGCAGTTATTTGGCTCCCATCTCAAATCATTAGCTCATCAAATTGCTAAGTTACATCAGCAAAAACCTTTTGGGTTTCCTCTTGATTTGTGGCATGAACTTTCAGTCTATTGGTATCATATTGACAGAAAACGATTATCACCAAAGTGGTTACGTTTACATCACGATTTTTTACGTCAACCTCGACGTATACTCATAAAATACGCGCCAGCTCACATGGATCTTCATCCTGAGAATATTCTTCTGAGCGATTCAGGTATAAAATTTATTGATTGGGAATATGCTGCTGATATTGATACGGCAGATTCATTAATGACATTTTTTGCCGCAAATCAGTTAAACAGCGCACAACAAACAGCATTTTTACATGAGTATTGTGCATATCATCACTATACTGAATTAAATAATGATCAGCAAAATAGGCAGCACCCACAACAGCAGTCGTTTTATTCGGTTAACGTATTAAAGCAGCGTATTTTATCAAGAGAACCCTTTATCTTGTATATGATGCTGATGTGGTATGAGGTTCGTTGGCAACAAACCAAAGATAACGCGTTTTTGGCTATGTCTGAACCTTTACGTTGCTATTTTAGTCTGATGAATTGAAAAGATTTTATTATTGCAATAACAAAGAGAGGAATGTTATGGGTCCTGTAATGCTTGATGTTGAAGGATATGAGCTCGATAACGAGGAGCGTGAAATTTTAAAGCATCCCCTTGTTGGTGGTTTGATCCTTTTTACCCGCAACTTCCACGACGCTGAGCAGTTAAATGAATTAGTGCGCCAAATCCGTGATGCTTCCCATGAGCGTTTAGTGATTGCCGTTGACCAAGAAGGAGGGCGAGTACAGCGCTTTCGTGATGGTTTTACTCGCTTACCTGCCGCGCAATCTTATGCTGCGCTTAATGAGCGCTATCAAGCTAGTCGCTTAGCACAAGAGGCCGGTTGGTTAATGGCATCAGAAATGATCGCAATGGATATTGATATTAGCTTTGCTCCAGTCCTAGATCTTGGTCATGACTGTATTGCTATCGGTGAGCGCTCTTTCCATGAGTGTCCAGAAATCGCTATGGATATGGCGGAAAGCTTTATTAAAGGAATGCGCTCTGCAGGTATGAAATCAACAGGTAAGCATTTTCCTGGTCATGGTGCCGTCAGAGCCGATTCCCATAAAGAAACGCCACGTGATGAGCGCTCTTTAAACGATATTCGTCAACGTGATATGGCTATCTTTAAAGATTTTATCCAACGTCAATTATTAGATGCCATTATGCCAGCTCATGTTATTTATTCTCAGATTGATGAGCGTCCAGCAAGTGGCTCTCCTTATTGGTTGAAATCAATTTTACGTGAACAACTCGGTTTCCAAGGCGTTATTTTCTCTGATGATTTATCTATGGAAGGTGCCGCTATTATGGGAAGTTATGCGCAGAGAGCGCAACGTTCATTAGATGCGGGTTGTGATATGCTTTTAGTGTGTAATAACCGTAAAGGGGCGGTAAGTGTGTTAGATAACCTGTCCTTTGTCAAAGCAGAACGCATTTCGGCGTTGTACCATCACCGAGGTCGTTACACATTAAGTGAACTGCAAGCATCTGATCGTTGGAAAAAAGCGAATCAAATGCTGACCCAATTACAGGAGCAATGGCAGGAGCGCGCATGATTATATATTTACATGGCTTTGATTCCACCAGTCCGGGAAATCATGAGAAGGTATTACAGCTACAGTTTATTGATCCTGATGTCCGTTTTCTCAGTTACAGTACGTTGCATCCACGTCACGATATGCAACATCTACTCAAAGAGACGGATAAACTGATTAAATCGACAAAACAGCCGGTGCTGATTTGTGGTGTAGGATTAGGTGGCTACTGGGCAGAGCGTATCGGTTTTTTATCTAATATTCGCCAAGTAATGATTAACCCCAATCTTTTTCCATATGAAAATATGACTGATAAGATTGATAGACCTGAAGAGTATTTAGATATTGCCACTAAGTGTATTCAAGATTTTCGCTCTAAAAATAGAGACAATGCATTAGTGATTTTATCCCGTCATGATGAGATTTTAGATAACCAGCGTTCTGCTGATGAGTTATCACCTTATTATTCGATTATTTGGGATGAAACGCAGACACATAAGTTCAAAAGCTTGTCAGAACATCTTTTTAAAATTAAAGCATTTAATAGCAAAATCCCCGCTTAAAATTGGCTTATGTAAGATGGACAGAGTGCATTTTGTCCATCTTTTTTTGATTTATATTTTTTCTTTTCTTTATTATTTTAAGCCCCTCTCATATTCCGACTGAATTATTCACTTATATCCTCTATCTAATTGATAGTTCTGGTAAAAAATAGCTATATGTCAATAAGATGTTCTATTGGCGAATGAAAAACAACCTAAATGACTCGATTCATCAAAAAACAGGTATGAAAATTCAAATTTTTTTGATATAAATCAACTTTGGTATGACCATATTGCCAATGAGCTTTGGCTATTATCAAAATCATTGACTGAAACGTTTTAACTGTCGTTATTTAAGTGGATTTAACCAAGATGACTTAAATAACAACAGTAAATATCTTTAGGAGTGACGTTATATGTCATTAACAAAAATTGTTATAGTCGGTGGTGGAGCTGGTGGATTAGAACTAGCGACTAAATTGGGTGATAAGTTAGGGCGCAAAAAAAAAGCAGAAATTACCCTTGTTGATAGAAATAATAGTCACTTATGGAAACCTCTGTTACATGAAGTTGCCACAGGCTCGTTAGATGATGGTGTTGATGCATTAAGTTATCTCGCTCATGGTTATAACCATCACTTTAATTTTCAATTAGGCACTTTAACAGGGCTTGATCGCCAACATAAAAATATCACTTTGGCTGCTATTTATGATGAAAATCAAGAGCTATTAGTTCCAGAGCGTCAACTCGATTATGATATTTTAGTCATGGCCTTAGGCAGTAAATCTAATGATTTTGGCACCCCAGGGATCAAAGAGCACTGCATCTTTTTAGATAGCCCACAGCAAGCACACCGTTTTCATAATGAAATGCTCAATTTATTTTTAAAATATTCAGCAGACTCCAACGCAGAAGCTGAAAATCGTAAAGTAAATATTGCGATTGTGGGTGGTGGTGCAACTGGAGTGGAATTATCTGCCGAATTACACAATGCTGTTCGCCAACTCAATAGTTATGGTTTAAAAAAATTAGCGCCATCAGCCCTTAATATCACGCTTGTTGAGGCGGGTGAGCGAATATTACCTGCATTACCCGTGCGTATTTCAAGTGCAGCACACCAAGAGCTGACTAAGTTGGGTGTGCGCGTGATGACGAAAACCATGGTAACAAGCGCCGATGAAAAAGGGTTAAATACCAAAGATGGCGAGCATATTGATGCTGATCTGATGGTTTGGGCTGCGGGGATCAAAGCCCCAGACTTTATGAAAGATATCGCTGGATTAGAAACCAATCGTATTAACCAATTAGTCGTTAAGCCGACATTACAAACAACATTAGATGATGCGATTTTTGCGATTGGTGATTGTGCATCCTGTCCGCGAAAAGAGGGAGGTTTTGTTCCGCCAAGGGCACAATCCGCTCATCAAATGGCAAGCCGTTGTTATAGCAATATTTTAGCCATGTTAAAGGGTAAAACGTTAAAAGAATATGTGTTTAAAGATCATGGCTCGTTAGTTTCGCTCTCTAAATTTAGTACGGTAGGGAGTTTGATGGGCAACTTAATGAAAGGCGATATGATGATAGAAGGGCGTATTGCACGTATCGTTTATATTTCTTTATACCGTATGCATCAAATCGCGTTACATGGTTATCTTAAAACGGGTTTGATGATGTTAGTTGGATCAATCAATCGTGTGATTAGACCAAAACTAAAACTTCATTAGTGAATAATGGTTTATTTTTCTAACTTTTGTTTCTTTTAGCAAACAAAAGTTTATTTTAACCCCCCGCAGTATTTATATTGTCGGGGGTTTTATCTATCTAAAGAGTAGTAATAATTGTGAACAGTCAAAATAAGAATCTCTGAATTAGATGATTAATTCAGTAGAAAATATTTATGTGGATATCGAATTAATTTTTTA
>NZ_CAWQOK010000009.1:0-12079 GCF_963896075.1 Proteus sp. G4415 | reverse complement strand
GCTTATTCATTATATGAATTAACTTGTTAGTCACTCTTCAAGACTTGATACATCTAATTTTTTAGAAGATATCGTCTCTGCGAGTGCCCACACAGATTGTCTGATAATTTGTTAAAGAGCAGTGCAACTATCGCTGCCGTTTCCGGTCTTCTGCGTTGTTGCGAGGAGGCGTATATTACGCTATTCCTCTGAAGAGTCAAGAGTTTTTTCAAACTTTTTTCTTTTCTCTTCCCTTTCCGTCGTTGCTGTTGTCAGCTCATCGTCGGTCAGTGGGTGCGCATTATAGGGGCTTCTCAGATTAGCGCAAGTATTTATTTCAATTTTTTTTCTGTTCGCTCTATTTTTCAACAAAACGAATGAAAATGCTCTAATTTTACACTGATAGATTAAAATCCAAACAGCTTTATTGCTATTACTCACGTAATATAGAAAGCAAATTATGGTAAAGGTAACTATTATTATGCAACTAAGCGAACAACGCTCAGCATCCCAAAAAAATCTTTCTTATATTGTTGCTGAAAAACTAGGTAAACAAATACTTTCTGGATACTACGAACCTGAATCTTTATTACCTGGTGAAATAGAACTCGCTGAACTACTTTCAGTTAGTCGAACTGTTATTCGTGAAGCAATAAAAATGCTTGCTGGAAAAGGTATGTTACTACCTCGGCCAAGAATAGGTACTCGAGTTACGCCAATGCAAAATTGGAATCTATTAGATAATGATTTACTTAATTGGTGGATAGATAGCGGTGAATTTAATAAGGTGAGTCATTATTTCCATCATGTTCGTTTAGCAATAGAACCTCAAGCCTGTTATTTAGCTGCATTACATGCTTCAGAGACACAAAAAGAGTCGCTATTATTTCTAGCTACAGAAATGCAGCTACTCAAAGATAACTTTAACCGTCAGCATTGGTTAGATATTGATACACAATTTCACTATCTAATCTATCAAGCCAGTGGCAATCCATTTTTTGCTTCTTTTGGTTCTCTTTTTCTATCTGCCTACAAAAAATATTTTGATTTAATTGTTGGCAATGAAACAGTACAGCCTGAAACTCATAATCAAATTGTACAAGCGATTATAGAAGGAGATGGAAATAGAGCGCGTGATCTTTGTTTAATACTATTAATAAATGACTGAGTATTTTTAATACGATTTTATTGTCTTTTTGTTTATACTGGCTAATAAGCTAAAAATAAAAGAAAGACGGTATCTGTTACATGTTAAAATCCGCCAAAAATATGTCAGGGTTGCCCTGGATCGCTGCAATGGCTTTTTTTATGCAGTCATTAGATGCGACTATATTAAATACGGCACTCCCTGATATAGCTAAAAGTCTTAATCACTCCCCTCTCGCCATGCAATCAGCCGTAATTAGCTATACTTTAACGGTAGCTTTATTAATTCCTGTAAGTGGATGGTTAGCTGATAGATTTGGGACTCGCAAGATTTTCATTATCGCCGTTTCACTCTTTTCTGGCGGTTCATTATTATGCGCACTTTCTCCTAACCTTGCTTTTTTGGTAATTTCGCGGGTTATACAAGGAATAGGTGGTGCAATGATGATGCCGGTTGCTCGTCTTGCTTTATTAAGAGCTTATCCTCGTAGCGAACTCCTTCCCATTCTTAACTTTGTCACAATGCCGGGGCTTGTGGGGCCAATTGCGGGTCCATTATTGGGAGGGATCCTTGTCACCTATGCTTCTTGGCATTGGATATTTATTATTAATATTCCTATTGGCTTACTTGGTATTTTTTACGCCATAAAACATATGCCTAATTTTACGATGCCAAAACGTAAATTTGACTTACTCGGCTTTATTTTCTTTGGTTTTGGTTTAGTCATGTTATCCGTCAGCCTCGATCTTTTTGGCGATAAAAACATCTCTCGATATATCCCTCTTGCGGTGATTTTAGGTGGCTTCTTTTTACTCGGTCTCTATATCAATCACGCTAAACGCCACCAGCAACCCTTAATACCATTAAATATATTCAAAACACGGACTTTCTCTGTCGGTATTGCGGGTAATATCGCAACGCGCTTAGGAACAGGATGCATTCCTTTCTTAATGCCACTGATGTTACAAGTAGGTTTTGGCTATCCTGCTATTATCTCAGGTATGATGATGGCACCAATGGCTTTGGGCTCTATACTCGCCAAATCCTTTGTGACAAAAGTCTTAGTGACATTTAGCTATCGCCGGACACTATTTGGAATAACCATTATTATAGGTCTGATGATTGCACAGTTTTCCTTACAATCACCTGATATGTCTATTTATTACCTAGTATTACCACTCTTTTTATTAGGTGTTGTCATGTCAATTCAGTTTACTTCGATGAATACTATTTCACTCGCTGACTTAACTGACAATAATGCCAGTTCAGGCAATAGTGTTTTAGCCGTCACTCAACAACTAGCGATTAGTTTTGGTATTGCAGTAAGTGCTTCTATCTTAAATTATTTTGATGCAGAAAATGCCGGCTCTACGGTAGATAACTTCCATTATACTTTTATTACTGTCGGCGCTATTACACTACTCTCTTCATTTGTTTTCTTATTACTTAATAAACATGATGGTGATAATCTTACTAATAAGAAGAAAAATGAAAACTAATTAGTTGAGATATAAAAATAAAAGAGAGCCTATAGCTCTCTTTTATACGCCACTCTAAATAGCGATAATCTTATTTTTACGCTAGTCATGCTGCGACAAAAAAGCTTCAATTTCATGGCGCCAAGGTACTGACGGTTGTGCTCCTGCACGAGTAACAGCGATAGCGGCGGCTGCATGCGCAAATTTAATCGCCTTCATCATTGGTAAACCTTCTAATAAAGCCGTTATAAAAGCGCCATTAAATGTATCTCCTGCAGCAATAGTATCTATTGCGGTCACTTTAAATGCCGGAACCATCGTTCCTTGATTATTTTGACTAACCCAAACACCACGGCTACCCAAAGTAATTAAAACGGTTTCTATCCCTTTATCATGTAATATATTAGATGCACGTTGAGCACTTTCATCATCAATAACTTTTACCCCTGTGAGGTATTCAGTTTCTGTTTCATTAGGTGTAATGATATCAACGAGAGATAATAATTCATCCGGTAAAGCCTGTGCTGGTGCTGGATTTAATATAACTTGCACACTTTCTTGTTTAGCGACTTGAGCCGCTTTTAATACAGAATCTAGAGGTGATTCTAATTGCATAAGTAAAGCATCTGCTTTTTTAATCACCGAGTTATAACGTTCAACATATTCTCTGTTTAACCTTCCATTGGCTCCAGCGTGTATACCAATAACGTTTTCACCTTGCTGATTAACAAAAATCAACGCAACACCCGTGGCTTCATCATCAATTAATTCAATACAATCTGTATCTATTTTATCTGTGATCAGCTGAGCTTTAGCACTTTGACCAATATCGTCATTTCCAAGACAAGCTAAAAAGGTAATATTAGCACCACAACGCCCTGCAGCGACGGCTTGATTTGCACCTTTACCTCCAAAAACCATCTGATACTGATTACCGGAAATAGTTTCACCAGGATGCGGAAAATGAGCAACATTAAGAATATGATCGACATTAACACTACCTAAAATCACTAATTTCTTCGCTTCCATGATATTTCCTTACTATCAAGTGATAATGTTTTAATGCCATTAATTGATGACATGTCGTATTTTAAATCGATCATCTCAGCAACATTAATGAAAAAACGTGATCACCATCGAAACGTTTCGCCAGCAAAACAAAAAAGAACCAAAAGAAGCAGTAGGAAGCTGAATCGATTTTTGTTATAAACGAATTGTGTACTAATTGAATAATTGACTATATGTCATTACTCATTTTTTGATAGTTTCATCTCTATAACGAAAATAAGTACCCTAATTAGGAGCCTTTATGCAACTTGCAGAACGGATCTCACAACTTAGCCAATACCTTGAAACTGGGCTTTATGAACGTCAATCAGCGATACGGCTTTGCTTACTCGCGGCTTTAAGTGGAGAAAGCGTTTTTTTGCTAGGTCCTCCAGGTATTGCTAAAAGCTTAATTGCGAGAAGAATGAAAGAGGCATTTAAACACGCTAAAGCGTTTGAATATTTAATGACCCGTTTTTCAACACCTGAAGAAATTTTTGGTCCACTATCCATTCAAGCATTAAAAGATGAAGGAAAATACCAACGTTTAACCGAAGGTTATTTACCTGACGCCGAAATTGTTTTTCTTGATGAAATATGGAAAGCCGGTCCCGCTATTTTGAATACCTTATTAACGGCAATTAATGAACGTAAATTTCGCAATGGCGAAAACGAAGTAAGTATTCCCATGCGTTTGTTAGTTTCGGCTTCTAATGAACTACCTGATTCAGACAGCAGTCTTGAAGCGCTTTATGATCGAATGCTGATTAGAATTTGGTTATCAAAAGTACAAGATAAAAAAAACTTCCGGGCGTTATTAGTTAATAAAGAGGTCAGCGCTTTTCGTATTCCTGAACAACTACAAATTACAACAGACGAATTTTTACTTTGGCAAACAGAGTTAGAAAAAATTACTTTGAATGACCACTTATTCGAATTAATTTATCAACTTCGCAACTCACTCGATAAAAGTGATGCAGCACCTTATGTTTCAGACAGACGTTGGAAAAAAGCGGTTCGTCTATTACAGGCCAGTGCTTTTTTTAATGGTCGTAGTGCGATATCACCTTTAGATCTTATTCTGTTAAAAGATTGCCTTTGGCATGATCAAGCTTCTTTTGCGCTGCTAAATGACTTATTAAAAACACTATTAACAGAACAAGCATACCACCAGCTAACACTTTTACAGAAAATAGAAAATCTGTGGGCTGAATGGATGCAATCGACAAGAAGCAAACAAGATCAACAAGCATTTCGCTTTGAAAAACAAAGTAGTATGTTTGGTAGAAATATACATTTCAAATTATCAGAAAAAATGCAGTCTGATAAATTTACGCTGTTTTTACATATTCCACTGCATATACATAGTATTCAAGTTAACTTTATAACTGTTGAGAAAAAAGCATTAGAAACTTTCTTAGATAAAGGTGATGAACTCTCTGCCAGATTAAATGGTATTGGTTTCCCACAATCTATTAATGCACAAATTCGTCAAGATGGTGTCTTAGAGGTATTGGATGTTAGTCGCCGAACAACGTCGTTATACCAACAGTCAGAAAGCATCAAAACAGAGCCTATTGAAGATAATCAACAATGGTTAGATAAATTAAAAGATCTCACCCAAGAGATTTATTCTGAACAAGAAAATTTTAATCATCATCAACCTAATATCTTTATTGATAATGATTGGCTCATTTCTATAGAACAAAGCTTTTTGCAATTAAATGAAAAATTATCTCAATTAAGAAGTCAAATAAAGTGACCATGCCATGCTAACACTTTCTACCATCGATATGCTTTTAGCGATAAACGAAGGGCAGCTTATAGAAGAAGTGATTATCACTTTATTAGCTTCTCCTCAATTAGCTGTTTTTTTTGAAAAACACCCAAGATTAAAAAAAGCATTACTAAAAGACATTTATCAATGGAAAAAAAGCTTACAAGAAAAAGTGAAAGAAACACTGGTGCCGACCATCATCGCAGATGAATTTGCACTTTATCAGCAAACGCAATCATTATGTAATGCTGTTTTTAATCAGCAAGTGGACAATATTCTTACAGAACTAAATCAGCTTGATTCTTCATTTGTTATAGAAGCAACACAACTAATAAAAACAAATAAACCTTTTTCTCCAGCTCAACAAGCTCTATTTATTCAACGCTGGCGCATTAGTTTAATATTTCAAGTCACGACATTACATAAAGCACTGTTTGAACAAGAGCAAGAGCAGTTACTTGCAGAACTACAAGAACGCTTAGCATTAAGTGGCAGTTTAAGTAATACATTTTCTGAAAATGAACGGGCTGCAGGCCGTTTATGGGATATGAGCAAAGGCGTTATTACCAAAACCCCCTATGATGAGAAAATTATTCAACGTTATAGTGATTTTCTAAATCAACAACCTGAATTACATAAATTGGCCAGCTTACTGGGGCGAAGTAAAACGGCGAAATCGCTTCCTGAAGAGAGTGTCATTTTTGAATCAATAACAATCGTTGAAAAAGCACCGGATACCACGCCAGAGCAAGTAAATGGTATAGGCTTAAGTGATGATATTTTACGTTTATTACCTGCTGAACTAGCTTTATTAGGCATAAATGAAGTTGAGTATGAGTTTTATCGTAAACTCATTGAAAAACAGCTCAATACTTATCGTTTACAGGGTGATAGTTGGCAGGAACGCACAGTATTACGCCCAGTCACTCATCACCTTGATGAAGAACGACCAAGAGGCCCTTTTATCATTTGTATCGACACTTCTGGCTCTATGGGGGGATTTAATGAGCAATGTGCTAAAGCCTTTGGTTTAGCGCTAATGAAAATAGCACTAGCGGATAACCGTGCCTGTCATGTCATGCTTTTTTCAACAGAAATGATCCATTACCAATTATCTTCTTCTGATGGATTACAAGAACTTGTTAAATTTTTGAATCAAACATTTAGAGGTGGAACTGATTTAGCATCTTGTTTAAATGAGGTAGCAGATAAGCTTAATACCCCCACATGGAAAGACGCTGATGCTGTTGTTATTTCTGACTTTGTTGCCCAAAGGTTACCCGAAAACCTAATCAATAAAATCAAAAAAGTCCAACAGCAACAGCATAATCGCTTCCATGCGGTTACCCTATCCAATTATGGTAAACCCAGTATTATGAAAATTTTCGACCACATATGGCGTTTTGACACTGGGTTAAAAAGTCGATTACTACGACGTTGGCGTCAATAATTACAGCATATCCGCAAAAGCTAAACGGGTGTCTTGTTGCCAAACGCCACATTGTACTTGTCCAATATGCTCTTTTTGCAAAAGTAGCATGACTAAACGTGATTGACCTATACCGCCACCAATTGTTTGTGGCATATCGCCATGCATTAATGCTTTGTGCCAATCTAACTCAAGACGTTGAGTATCATCAGTTAAAGTTAGCTGACGCATTAATGTCTCTGGATCAACGCGGATACCCATTGACGACACTTCAAAAGCATCTTGCAATACTGGGTTCCAAACTAAAATATCGCCGTTCAACCCTGCAAAGCCATCTTCGTTAGGTGTTGTCCAGTCATCATAATCTGGCGCTCTTACATCATGAGCTTCGCCACTTGATAGTTTTCCACCAATACCGATTAAGAAAACAGCACCATATTCTTTAGCTATCGCTTTTTCACGACCTTTAGCATCAAGATCAGGGTAGCGGCGTAACAGTTCTTCAGTGTGAATAAATTGAATTTGATCTGGCAGGAACGGTGTCAGACCAAATTCATCGCTGACGGCTTTTTCAGTTTCTTTTATAGCCTGATAGATTTTACCCACTGTCTGCTTAAGGTAAGGTAGTGTACGCTCCTCACCTTCCATCACTTTTTCCCAATCCCACTGATCAACATAGACAGAATGGATTGGCGTTAAGCGATCTTCATCTGGTCTCAAGGCTTTCATATGTGTATAAAGACCTTGACCAGAACTAAATCCAAAACGACCTAATGTTTTACGTTTCCATTTTGCTAATGAATGGACAACTTCAAAGGTAGAATCAGGTAAAGATTTCACTTTAACCTGTACGGCCTTCTCATGACCAGATAAGTTATCTTGAGTTCCATCACCAAGGCGACTTAAGATCGGTCCTTGAACTTCAATCAGGCCTAATTCTTTTTCTAATAAACGTGAAAAATATGATTTAACAAAGCTAATTTGTTGTTGAGTCTGAATGAATGATTTTTCCATTTTTTATATCCCTAGTGGCGATGTTGTGTTTTGCTGAGATAGATTAAGCAACAAAAGTGGGGGTAAATTCAATATACTTCATTAAAAATAGCCTTGCCTATTTAAAATCGTTAAAAAAAACACTATAAAAATGCATTATCATTAAAAACAGGGGGATTTTATGGACAATATTTATCAGATCGATAATCTCGATCGTGACATACTTCACGCTTTAATGGCGAATGCTCGAACACCTTATGCTGAATTAGCTAAAAAATTTGCAGTAAGTCCGGGCACAATTCATGTTCGTGTTGAAAAAATGAAGCAAGCAGGAATTATTACGGGGACACGCGTAGATATAAGTGAAAAACAACTAGGGTTTGATGTTTGCTGCTTTATTGGCATCATTTTAAAAAGTGCCAAAGACTACCATACCGCATTAGATAAGCTAGATAAGTTAGATGAAGTGGTTGAGGTTTATTATACAACAGGTCAATACAGTATCTTTATTAAGGTAATGTGTAAAAGCATCGAAGCGCTTCAAGACGTACTTATCAACAAAATTCAGACTATTGATGAAATCCAATCGACAGAAACCTTGATCTCTTTGCAAAACCCGATAACAAGGACAATCAAGCCATAACGAAAAAAAACTATTTTTTTTTATAACCACATTATCCACAGGTAGATCCCAAGTGATTCACAGCGTACAATAGCGCGTCTTGAACATAAGGAGATCATGAATGAAAAAAGTCACGCTAATTAGTGGCAGCACCATGGGTAGTGCTGAATATGTCGCCGAACACCTCGAAGAGATCTTATCTAAAGAGGGATTTGAGACAGATCTACACCATGGGCCTTCTCTTAATGATCTTCCGCAAGAAGGGATCTGGTTGGTGATCACTTCCACACACGGTGCAGGTGAGATCCCAGATAACCTCCAGCCATTTGCTGACGAAATCTCAGCAGACGGCATTGATCTAAGTAAAGTTTCTTTCGGTGCTGTAGGTATAGGAAGTAGTGAATATGACACTTTCTGTGGTGCGATCAGAACATTAGATCAAAAACTAATAGAAAAAGGGGCTGTTCGATTAGGTGATCGCCTAGAAATAGATATACAAGAACACGACATTCCGGAAGATCCAGCAGAGGAATGGCTTACAACTTGGAAAAATTTACTTTAAATCGAACAAAAAAACAGCAGTTAGATGTGGATAACTATGCTTAAAAGCAGGGGTTAACCCGTAGTTATCCATTGTATAAGCCTATATCCAGAAATGACCTGTGTATAACTCGCTGTTTTGATCCCAGCTTATCAGCATCTAGATCACGGATCATTCACAGTATATGATCCTTTACACTTTTATGATCTTTAAATAGAAAATCCACTTATCCACAGAGGATCGCTTCCTTAATAAAAGATCTAATAAAGAGATCTTTAAATAAAAAGATCTTTAAATAATTACCTGCGGATCATGCTCACTTGTATCTGTCAAAAAGTTGAGTAGAATTCGTTTTCCCAATGCAACACATTCAGCATTTCGTAACATTTAAGGTTCACACATGTTTTATCCAGAACATTTTGACGTCATTGTCATCGGTGGTGGTCACGCCGGTACAGAAGCCGCTATGGCTGCAGCTCGTATGGGGCGTCAAACCCTATTACTGACCCACAATATTGATACTTTGGGCCAAATGTCTTGTAACCCAGCTATTGGTGGGATTGGTAAAGGGCATCTGGTAAAAGAGATCGATGCCATGGGTGGATTAATGGCCACAGCCATCGACCATGCTGGTATTCAATTTAGAACCCTTAATGCAAGTAAAGGGCCAGCAGTAAGAGCAACAAGAGCACAAGCCGATCGCGTACTTTATCGCCAAGCTATTCGCACAACCCTTGAAAATCAGCCTAATTTAATGATCTTCCAACAACCCGTTGAAGATCTCATTGTTGAAAATGACCAAGTAACGGGTGCAGTCACTCGTATGGGATTAAAATTCCGTGCTAAAGCGGTAGTTTTAACCGTAGGAACTTTCCTTGATGGAAAAATCCACATTGGTTTAGAAAATTACAGTGGTGGCCGAGCAGGTGATCCACCATCAGTCTCTTTATCACATCGATTAAGAGAATTACCTTTACGTGTAGGTCGCTTAAAAACAGGTACACCACCTCGTATTGATGCAAGAACTATCGATTTTAGTCAATTAGCGCCACAGTTAGGCGATAATCCAATGCCTGTTTTCTCATTTTTAGGTAATGTGGATCAACATCCTGAACAGATGCCTTGCCATATTACTCATACTAATGAGCAAACACATGAAATAATTCGTAATAACCTTGATCGCAGTCCTATGTATGCAGGGGTTATTGAAGGTATCGGCCCTCGTTATTGTCCATCAATTGAAGATAAAGTGATGCGATTTGCTGATCGCAATTCACACCAAATCTTTTTAGAGCCTGAAGGCTTAACAAGCAATGAAATTTACCCTAATGGTATTTCAACAAGCTTACCTTTTGATGTTCAAATGCAAATAGTAAATTCCATGAAAGGTATGGAAAATGCCAAGATCATCCGACCTGGTTATGCGATAGAGTATGACTTTTTTGATCCCCGTGATCTTAAACAAACACTCGAAAGTAAGTTTATCAACGGATTATTCTTTGCTGGCCAAATTAATGGCACTACCGGTTATGAAGAAGCAGCAGCGCAAGGTCTATTAGCAGGTCTTAATGCGGCACGTTATGCTTTTGATCAAGAAGGTTGGTTCCCTCGTCGTGATCAAGCCTACATTGGTGTATTAGTTGATGATCTTTGTACCTTAGGTACGAAAGAGCCATACCGAATGTTTACTTCACGTGCTGAATATCGCTTGATGTTACGTGAAGACAATGCTGATTTACGTTTAACTGAAATTGGTCGTGAACTTGGTATGGTTGATGACAACCGTTGGGCGCAATTTAGTGAAAAAGTCGAATTAGTTGAAAAAGAGCGTCAACGTTTAAGAGATATTTGGGTTCATCCAAAAGCGGATAACCTAGAAGAAATCAATCAATTACTTAAAACGCCACTGTCTAAAGAGGCGAATGGGGAAGACTTATTACGTCGTCCTGAAATGACCTATGAGATTTTGAAAAAGATCCCTCGTTTTGCTCCTGGTATTGATGATTCGAGACCACAAGCGGCAGAGCAAGTTGAGATCCAAGTAAAATACGAAGGTTATATCAATCGTCAACAAGAAGAGATTGAAAAACAACTGCGTAATGAAAGTGCTGCATTGCCTATTGATATCGACTACAAACAGGTGAGTGGATTATCAAATGAAGTCATTGCCAAACTAAACGATCACAAACCAACTTCAATAGGTCAGGCATCGCGGATCTCCGGTGTGACACCTGCAGCTATCTCAATTTTACTTGTTTGGTTAAAAAAACAAGGTTTATTACGCCGGAGTGCATCATGAGTGACTTACTTAATCGGTTAAAAAAGCTGGCAAAGCAAGCCAATATTGAGTTAACTGATGTTCAAGCTCAAAAATTAACCGCTTATGTTGCTATGCTCGATAAATGGAATAAAGCATATAATTTGACCTCTGTCAGAGATCCTCAACAGATGCTTATTCGTCATATCTTAGACAGCATAGTTGTGAGTCAATACCTTGAAGGAAACAACTTCATAGATGTTGGTACCGGGCCAGGATTGCCCGGTATTCCTTTAGCAATAATGCGTCCCGATCACCACTTTGTGTTACTTGATAGCTTAGGTAAACGCGTTCGTTTTATGAAGCAAGTTCAGCATGAATTAGCTCTGCATAATATCGAACCTGTGCAATATCGAGTTGAAGAGTATCAAGTAGAAAAACCATTTGATGGTGTGATTAGTCGTGCTTTTGCCTCGATGAAAGATATGCTTTCTTGGTGTTCACATTTAGTCACTGAAGAACACGGGCGTTTTTATGCATTAAAAGGGCAGATTCATCAAGAAGAACTTGATGAGCTTTCTGAAAATGGTTTAAAGATGCCTGAAAAGGTGATTAATTTAGCGATCCCCGAATTGAATGAACAGCGTCATCTGGTTATTTTTTAAACTGTAGACGGCTATTCATCGGCTTCTTTTTTCATTTTTTGTGCTTTAGCGATAACATTTACAATGTTATCGCTATTTACTTTAAGGGATAAAATAGCGTCATTCCATATTTACCCGTATTTTACAATTAAGTAACAAATAATT